>JBJXFU010000033.1:0-3322 GCA_046155885.1 Paracoccaceae bacterium | reverse complement strand
GCCGGCAAGGGGGGGCGCCTTAAAACATGAAGTCGTCCTGCTGCAGATTGGACAGCTGGGTGTTTTCCAGCGTCAGCGTGCCCTCGGCGAAGGTGAAGACCACCGAGGATCCGCTTTGGCTGGCCACCGCCATCGCATCGTCATAGTCGGAGACCGACACCAGCGCGCTCAGATCCAGATCGTCATCGCCGCTCTCGAAGTCGGTGATGCGGTCGCTGCCCGAGGAGAAGACAAAACGGTCTGCCCCCTCGCCGCCGGTCATGCGGTCATTGCCCTTGCCGCCGTCGACCAGGTCGTTGCCCTCGCCGCCCGACAGGGTGTCGCGCCCGGCCTCGGCGATCAGGCTGTCATCGCCCTCGCCGCCGGTCATGCCGTCATTGCCCGAGCCGCCCTTCATGCCGTCATTGCCGGTCCCGCCGTCCATGATGTCATTGCCCGCGCCGCCCTCGGCGATGTCATTGCCTTCGCCGGTGACCATGTTGTCATTGCCATTGCCGCCATACATCGCGTCATTGCCGCTTTCGTCGGTCATGACGTCATTGCCGTCTTCGCCGTACAGGCGGTCTTCGCCCTTGCCGCCGGCCAGCTGGTCATTGCCGGCGCCGCCATAGATCTGATCGTCGTCGTCATCGCCGTCGATGCTGTCATCGCCCGCGGCGCCCGACAGCCAGTCGGCCCCGTCAAGGCCGCGGATCCAGTCCGCCAGCGAGGTGCCGTTCAGGACGTCTGCTTCGTCTGTGCCAGTGAGGTTCGCCATGATGTGGTTCCTTTGCCCTTGGTCCACGGGCCTCATTGCCCGCATGCCTGAACAGACGGGCGGGGCCGGGGGTTTATTCCCGGGGGGTGTTGATTTTTTTTGGCAGGCGGGTTTTTGGGGGGAGGCCCTAAACCCGGCGGATGGTCTTGACCGAGACCTTGAACAGGGCGGCGATGCCGGGCAGGGGGCGCTGCTCTTCGTCGCGCAGGCGCCGCACCTCGGCCTTTTGCGCCGGGGACAGGGCCGCTGGCCGCCCGCCGATGCGGCCGCGTTTGCGCGCCGCCTCCAGCCCCTCGCGGGTGCGCTCGGCGATGCGGTCACGCTCGAATTCCGCGATCGAGGCGAAGACATGGAAGATCAGCCGCCCGGCGGGGGTGGTGGTGTCGATATCCTCGGCCAGCGAGCGGAAGCCCGCGCCGGCATCGCGGATGCGCGCCACGATGTCCAGAAGGTCGGGCAGCGAGCGGGCGAGGCGGTCATATTTGGTGACCATCAGGATATCGCCGGGGCGCAGATGATCCAGCAGGCGGTCCAGTTCGGGGCGGGCGCGGACGGCGCCGGAGGCGGTTTCGGCAAAGATCCGGGCGGCGCCGGCAGCGGTCAGCGCATCGGTCTGGGCATCCAGCGTCTGGCCATGGGTCGAGACGCGCGCATAGCCCAGGATCATGGACAGAACCCTCCCAAAACCACTTCGGTTTTGACAGGGGGTTTTGTCCCGGTCAAGGGGCTGATTTCAGGGGCGGGCGGGAAGCGGGACAAAAACGACCGTTTTTGGCCGCCAGGTCGCGGCATCTTTGGCGGGGCGGGGCGGGCCCGGATCGTCCTTTGATGGGAATGACCGCACATCCCCTGTGCAGTCATGCACGGGCTGTCACGGCCCCGAGACTTACCATCAGCCCGCATCGCCCTAAAACATCTGGCAGATGCAACTCTGGAGGAACCGATGACCAATCCGATGTTCTCGCGCCGGCAGGCCCTGATCGCGGGGGCCGCGATGCCTTTCGCGCCCGCGCTGATGTCCCGGGCGGCCCATGCCGCCGCACCCCTGCAAGGCGCGTCGTCGCCCACGTTCAACCGCTTCGTCCTTGGCGGGTTCGAAGTGACGGCCCTCTTGGCCGGAACCCGCACGGTCGACGAGCCGACCAAGATCTTCGGGCTGAACGCCGATCCGGCCGACTTCGCCGCCGCCTCGGCCGCGGCCTTCCTTCCGACCGACAAGGCGCAGTTCTTCTTCACCCCGACGCTCATCAACACCGGCGCGGAACTTGTGCTGTTCGACACCGGCCTTGCCGGTGAGGCGATGACAGCGGCCCTGGCCGGCGCGGGCGTGACCCCGGACCAGATCGATGTGGTGGTGCTGACCCACATGCACGGCGACCACATCGGCGGCCTGATGACCGGCGAGGCGCCCACCTTCGCCAACGCCCGCTATGTCACCGGCGCCATCGAGAACAACCACTGGGCCGGGGCCGCGAACGAAGGCTATGACAAGGCGGTCCGCCCGCTGGCCGAAAAGACCACCTTTGTCGAGGATGGCGGCGCGGTCGTCTCGGGCATCACCGCGATGGCGGCGTTCGGCCACACGCCCGGCCACATGGTCTATATGATCGAAAGCAACGGCGCGTCGCTGGTCGTGACCGCCGACACCGCCAACCACTCTGTCTGGTCGCTGGCCCATCCCGACTGGGAAGTCAGCTTTGACGCAGACAAGGCCGCCGCCGCCGCGACCCGCAAGGCGGTCTTCGGCATGCTGGCCGCCGACAAGCTGCGGTTCATCGGCTATCACATGCCCTTCCCCGCCCTCGGCTATGTCGAGGCGAACGACAGTGGCTTCCGCTATGTGCCCGCCAGCTATCAGATGATGCTGGGCGGCTGATCCGCACCGATCCGGGCGGGCGACCTTGGCGTCGCCCGCCTGCCGACGCTGCCCTGCCGGTTGCGCTGCGGCAGGGGTCAGGGGGGCGGGGTGTCCTCGTTCAGATAGCGGGCCGACAAGAGGTGATAGGGGCGCGAGCGCAGGGCGGCGAGGGCCACCAGAACCCCGACAAGGCCCGCGACGGTGAAGACCAAAGCGATGCCGCGGTCCGGCCCGGTGCCGAACCAGCCGCCGATCGACCGCGCGCCGGCGCCGTTCGTCATGAAGGGGATCACGACGAACTGGGTGAGGGGGCCGATCAGAAAGGCGGTCAGGGGCGAGGCGGCCTGCTCCATCGACTGGGCAAAGCCGAAGACCCGGCCCTGGCGTTCCAGCGGCACGACCTTTTGCAGGGTGGTCTGCTCGGCCGCTTCGGCGACGGGCCCCAGCGCCATCCACAAGAAGCACCCGGCCACCAGCAGGGCAAACGAGGCCTGAAGGGTAAAGACGCTGGCCCCGGCCCAGACCACCACATTGACCAGCAAAAGCGTGCGCACCGGGTTCTTGCCCAGACCGAACCGTGTCACCGCCATGCCGCCCAGGATGAAGGCCGAGGACAGGACGGCGAAGGTCAGGCCCCAGACCTCGACCGAGACAAGGCTGAGGCCGTAAGCGTCCAGCAGGGCCATGAAGATGCCGCCCAGAAAGTT
>JBJXFU010000150.1:0-12487 GCA_046155885.1 Paracoccaceae bacterium | reverse complement strand
TCTTCAATCAGATCAAGCGCTTCCGTCGCATCGCCCTGCGCTGCGAAAAGACAGCCGCATCCTTCACCGGATTCGTCTCACTCGCATGTGCCATGGCATGGCTCACCTAAATGAAGACGCCACCTAGTAGTGCGGCGGACGTTCGTCGCCGAGGATCACCGCCGCGCCCGCGTCCGCCTCGCGCTCTGCTTCGCGCCCCAACAGCAGCGCGACCTTGCGGGTCAGGCCGTCGATCACGCGCGCCTGGGCCGCCACCACCTCGGAAAGCTCGTCCACTGCCCGCGTCAGGTGCGCGATTCGCTCTTCCGCCGCCGTCAGCCGGCCCATGATCTGGTCCGTCATCGCGCCCCTCCCTTTCTTGCCCCCCGCGTCCCCTTCCGCTACACCCCCGCGCGACAACGGCAAAGGCTGTGCGAGATGGCAGACGGCAAAGCCCCCAGACGCCCCCGTGCCGAAACGCCGAAGGGCTTCCGCGACTATTTCGGGCCCGAGGTGAGCGAGCGCAAGGCCATGCTCGACACCATCGCGGCCGTCTACCACCGCTACGGCTTCGATCCCCTGGAAACCTCGGCCGTCGAGACGGTCGAGGCGCTGGGCAAGTTCCTTCCTGACGTGGACCGCCCGAACGAAGGCGTCTTTGCCTGGAAGGAAGAGGACGACTGGCTGGCGCTGCGCTACGACCTGACCGCGCCCCTCGCCCGTGTCGCGGCGCAGTACCGCAACGACCTGCCCTTCCCCTACCGCCGCTACGCGATGGGCCCGGTCTGGCGCAACGAGAAGCCGGGGCCGGGGCGTTTCCGGCAGTTCTACCAGTGCGATGCGGATACGGTGGGCTCGGCCAGCGTGGCGGCGGACGCGGAGATCTGCGCGATGCTCTGCGACGCGCTGGAAGCGGTGGGCATTCCGCGCGGCGACTACGTGGTGAAGGTCAATAACCGCAAGGTGTTGAACGGTGTGATGGAGGTCGCGGGGGTACTCGACCCGGCGGACCCCGAGAAGTTCGCGGCCGAGCGGGGGATCGTGCTGCGCGCCATTGACAAGATAGACCGGCTGGGAGCGGAAGGCGTACGCGCGCTTCTGGGGGCTGGGCGCCGCGACGAAAGCGGAGATTTCACAAAGGGTGCCGGTCTTGCGGATGAGCAAGTGTCGAAAGTCATGCTGTTAACCGATCAGGCATTGTCCGCCAGCGCAGCCTCGCGCCTCTTGGCAATCAAGGACATTCTTCGGAACTCAGAGCTTGGCAAGGAAGGCATTGATGAGATCGCGCAAATCAAGTCACTCTTGGAGGCGCAGGGTTACGACAACGATCGCATCATCGACGACCTGAGCGTCGTCCGGGGCCTCGGCTACTACACCGGCCCGGTCTTCGAGGCGGAACTCACCTTCGACATCACCGACGAGGACGGCCGCCGTCGCCAGTTCGGCTCGGTCGCCGGCGGGGGCCGCTACGACGATCTGGTCAAGCGTTTCACCGGCCAGGCGGTCCCCGCCACCGGCATCTCGATCGGCGTCGACCGGCTGCTCGCCGCGCTCCGCGCCAAGGGCCGGACCTCCGCCGATACCGCCGGCCCCGTCGTCGTCACAGTCATGGACCGCGACCGGATGGCCGATTATCAGGCGATGGCCTCGGACCTCCGCCGGGCGGGCATCCGCGCCGAGGTCTATCTCGGCAACCCGAAGAACTTCGGCAACCAGATCAAGTATGCCGACAAGCGCGGCGCCCCGGTCGCCGTGATCCAGGGGGCGGACGAGGCGGCGCGGGGCGCGGTGGTGCTGAAAGACCTGATCCTCGGCGCGAAGATCGCCGAAGGCGCCAGCCTCGAGGAATGGAAAGCGCGACCGGCGCAAACCGAAGTATCGCGCGCCGATCTTGTCGCGGAAGTGCAAAGAATGCTCAGGCCCGCCTGATGGCCACCAAGGCGGATGCCCGCGCCACCGCCCAGGCGATCTTGGCGGCCTTCCTCGCCGAAGGCGCGGTCGCGGTCGAGGCGGACATCCTGCAGCCCGCCGCCACGCTTCTCGACCTTTACGGCGAGGACATCCGCGCCCGCGCCTACGTGACCGACGACCCGCTGCGGGGCGAGATGATGCTGCGCCCGGACTTCACCGTGCCGGTGGTGCAGGCGCATATGTCCGGCGGCGCCGAGCCGGCGCGCTATGCCTATCTGGGCGAGGTGTTCCGCAAGCAGGACCTGCCGGGGCCCCGCCCCTCGGAATACCTCCAGGTCGGCTACGAGGTTTTCGACCGCGACGATCCGACCGGCGCCGATGCCGAGGTCTTCGCGCTTTTCGCGGACCTTCTGGCCCCGCTGGACCTGCGCCCGGTGACCGGCGACCTTGGCATCCTGATGGCGGCGGTGCGGGGCCTGAACACCCTTCCCGCGCGCAAGGCAGCCCTCTTGCGCCACATCTGGCGGCCGGCGCGGTTCAAGGCGCTTCTCAACCGGTTCGGCGCCGCGCGGAGCCAGAGCGATGCGCGCCGCGCCCTTCTGGAAGGCCGGGCGCGCATCGAGGCGCCGGTGATCGGCCTCCGGTCGGAAGACGAGATCATGGCCCGGGTCGCGACACTTGCCGAGGATGCCGCCGCCCCGCCGCTTTCGCCGGAGGAACTGGAGCTGATCGGGCGGTTGCTTGACCTGACGGGCAAGGCCCCGGAGGCGCTGGCCGAGCTGCAGGACATCGCCCGCGCGCTTCCCGCCATCGTTCCGGCGGTCGCCTGCATGGCCGGGCGGCTTTCTGCGCTGGACGGACGGGGCGTCGACGTGACCGGCCTCGACTTCGAGGCGAGTCACGGGCGCTCGACCCTCGAATACTACGACGGCTTCGTGTTTTCCTTCCACGCGCCGGACCCCGCGCTGCCCCCCGTCGCCTCGGGCGGGCGCTACGACGCGCTGACGGCGGTGCTCGGCGGCGGCGGCTCGATTCCGGCGGTGGGCGGCATCGTGCGCCCCGGGCTGGTGGCGGACCTCGGGGGGCCGGCTTGACGCTGCGCCTCGGCATCCCCTCCAAAGGCCGGCTGATGGACCAGACCGCCGACTGGTTCGCGGCAAAGGACCTTCCTCTCGCCCGCGGCGGCTCGGAACGCGAATACGCGGCGCGGATCGGCGGGATCGGGGGGGTCGAGGTTGTTCTTCTCTCGGCGGGCGAGATCGCGGGCGAGCTGGCGGCGGGCCGCATCCATCTCGGTGTGACCGGCATGGACGTGGTGCGCGAGAAGCTTCCCGGGTGGGAGGGCGCGGTGGCCGAGCTCGCCCCCCTGGGCTTCGGCCGCGCCGACCTCTGCGTCGCCGTGCCGGCCGCCTGGATCGACGTGGAAACGCTCGACGACCTCGACGCCGCCGCGGCCGCCTTCCGCCGCGCGCACGGGCACCGGCTGCGCATCGCGACGAAGTACCACCGGCTGACCCGCGACGCCCTGCGGCGGGCCGGGGTGGCCGATTACCAGCTTGTCGACAGCCAGGGCGCGACGGAAGCCAGCGTCCTGAACGGCACCGCCGAGGCGATTTCGGACATCACCACCACCGGCGAGACGCTGCGCGCCAACCACCTGAAAGTCCTTGCCGACGGCCTGATCCTGCGGTCCGAGGCGGTGCTTTACGCCGCCCACCGGGCCGGGTGGACGGTCGCCGCGCGCCATGCCCTTGCCGGGCTCGCCCGTCGGATCGGAGCCACTGTGCCGGACGTCTGAGCCTGTCAGGGGCGGGATGAATTTGTGCCGGGCCGGACCCCCTGTTCCCGGCCGGGGAAACGCGCGCGACACTCTGCCAAGCCCTTGCGGCCGCTGCATTAATCATCGGCTTCCGCAACGTTCGCAGGGTGCCAGCAACCTGCCAGCAATATGCCAGCAATATGCCATACGATCGTATGGCTTCGGGCCTGGTTAACGGCAAAGCATTTCGCTTCCTTTCACCGGGTTGCTTTTTTCCTGCTCCACCACACCCCCGCCGCCCCCTTGCCCGAAACAGCCGCGATGCGGCCCGGGCGGCGCCCGACCGCGCGCCCATTTGTGTTCCGGGGGCGGGCGCCACCGCAGCGCCGGGCTGCGGGAACGCCGGCATAGTTGGAGGCATCAAGAAGCGCGGATTGACAACTTTGCGGCGCCCCCCCCGCGGTCGGGCGCCGCCCGCTCTCGCGAGGGGGTAGGGCGGCTGAAGGGCCGATCAGGTCGGGCGAGAGGCGCTGCACCGAAAGACCGGGCCTGACGAGGGGCCCGCTGTTTCCGGCATGACCGGACGACGATCCGGCGGAGCGTCGCCCCTGTCCGGCGCGGCGGTCACCTCAGGCCGATTTCGGCCAGCGCGCTGAGAAGCTGCGGCGGCAGCGGATCGGCCGTCGTCCGGCCCGCCCGCAGATCGCGCGGCGCGTCCTTCGGGTCGAGGTAGCGCCAGCCCTGGAAGGCGCGCCTTGGCTGCGGCTCGGTCCTGAAGAGCGCGGGGTCGAGTTCCAGCGCGCAGCGCAGGATGCCGTCCGCGCCCCGCCGCTCTTCCAGCGCCAGGATGCGCTGGCGGCAGAGAACCAGCCCCTTGATCACCCAGTAGAGCGATCCGCCCGCCAGGACCTCGGCCTCGCGCCGGGGCCACATCCGCGTGACGTGGACAGGGTTCCGGCCGGCGAAGTGATCCGCCTGCCAGGTCGCGTGATCCTCGACGCTGACCGACCCGACGCTGAGTTTCAGAAGGTGAATCACGGCTTCGTGCCCCCAATCCCTCGCGATCCTAGAGGCCGGGGACGCAAGATCAAGGGACCTGTCCGGAGTTTCCGGCAACTTCCATGTGGACCCCTGGCCGGGATGGGAGTATCCTCGGCGTTCCGCCGATGACCAGGGAACCCGCCTTCATGACCCGCTTCGCCGCGCCCATTTCCGAAGCCGTGTGGGACATGAAGTACCGGCTGAAAGAGGCCGACGGCACGCCCGTCGACGTGACGGTCGAGGATACCTGGCGGCGGGTCGCCCGGGCGCTGGCCGCAGTCGAAAAGGACCCCGCGCAGTGGGAAGACCGCTTCTACGCCGCGCTTGAGGATTTCCGCTTTCTTCCCGCCGGCCGGATCGTCGCCGGGGCGGGCACGGGCCGGGCGGTGACGCTGTTCAACTGCTTCGTGATGGGCACCATCCCGGACAGCATGGGCGGCATTTTCGAAAGCCTGAAGGAGGCCGCGCTGACGATGCAGCAGGGCGGCGGGATCGGTTATGATTTCTCGACCATCAGGCCGAAGGGTGCGCTGGTTCATGGCGTGGCGGCCGACGCCTCGGGGCCCTTGAGCTTCATGGACGTCTGGGACGCGATGTGCCGGACGATCATGTCCGCCGGCTCGCGGCGCGGCGCGATGATGGCGGTGATGCGCTGCGACCACCCGGATATCGAGGCCTTCATCGACGCCAAGCGCGACCCAGCTCGTTTAAGGATGTTCAACCTTTCGGTGCTGGTCACCAACCCCTTCATGGCGGCCGTCCGTGCCGACGGGCCGTGGGATCTGGTCTTCGGGGGCCAGGTCTGCCGTACCGTCCGCGCGCAGGACCTGTGGAACCGGATCATGCGGTCGACCTTCGACTATGCCGAGCCGGGGGTGATTTTCATCGACCGGATCAACGAGCTTAACAATCTGAATTATATAGAGAAAATAGCCTCTACCAACCCCTGCGGCGAGCAGCCCCTGCCGCCCTATGGCGCCTGTCTGCTCGGTTCGGTGAACCTGACGCGGCTGGTCCGGGAGCCTTTCGCGAAGGGCGCCGCGCTTGACGAGGAGGCGCTGGACAATCTGGTGCGGGTGGCCGTCCGGATGATGGACAACACCGTGGACGCCAGCCGCTTTCCGCTGCCCCAGCAGGAAGCCGAGGCGCGGGCGAAGCGGCGGATCGGGCTGGGGGTGACGGGGCTGGCCGACGCGCTTTTGATGGTCGGGCTGCGCTACGGGTCGGACGAGGCGGTTGCGGCGACCGGGCGGTGGATGAGGCGGATCGCGCGGGCGGCCTATCTGGCGAGCGCCGATCTGGCGAAGGAGAAGGGGGCCTTCCCGCTGTTCGATGCCGCGAAGTTCCTTGCCGGCGCCAACATGAAGCGGATGGACCCCGAGGTGCGCGGGGCGGTGGCGAGGCACGGCATCCGCAACGCGCTTCTTACCTCGGTGGCGCCGACGGGGACGATCAGCCTTTACGCGGGCAATGTCTCGTCGGGGATCGAGCCGGTCTTTGCCTGGTCCTACACCCGCAAGGTGCTTCGCAAGAACGGCAGCCGCAGCGAGGAAGAGGTGACGGACTACGCCGCCGCCCTCTGGCGGCGGAAGTTTGGCGACCGGCCGCTGCCGGAGCACTTCGCCGACGCCCAGACGCTGAGCCCGATGGATCACGTCCGGATGCAGGCGGCGGCGCAGGAATGGGTGGATTCGTCGATCTCGAAGACGATCAACGTGCCCGAGGACATTTCGTTCGAGGCGTTCCGGGATGTCTATCTTGCCGCCTGGGATCAGGGCTGCAAGGGCTGCACCACCTATCGGCCGAACGCGGTGACGGGAAGCGTGCTGACGGTTAGCGAGAAGTCGGAACCCGGCGCGCCGGCGGTGACGCATGCCGCGAAGGACGGCGAGGTGATCTATCTTTCCGAACCGCTCGACCGGCCGGCGGCGCTCGGTGGCGCCACTTACAAGGTGAAGTGGCCCGACAGCGAGCACGCGCTTTACATCACCCTCAACGATATCGTTCAGGGCGGGCACCGGCGGCCGTTCGAGATTTTCATCAACTCAAAGAACATGGAGCATTTTGCCTGGACCGTGGCGCTGACGCGGATGATCTCGGCGGTGTTCCGGCGCGGCGGCGACGTGTCCTTCGTGGTCGAGGAGCTGAAGGCGGTCTTCGACCCGCGCGGCGGGGCGTGGATGGAGGGGCGGTACATCCCCTCGATCCTCGCGGCGATAGGGGGCGTGATCGAGCGGCACATGATCGCCATCGGGTTCCTGTCGGCCGAGGGGGCGGGGCTGAAGGCCGACCCGAAGGCCGGGGCGATGCGGGTGGGCGAAGGGCCGAGGGGGCCGGCCTGCCCGAGCTGCGGGCAGTTCGGGATGAGCATGGTCGAGGGCTGCCTGACCTGCCCGAACTGCGGGTATTCGAAGTGCGCGTGAGGGCCGGTGTACCTTGTCGTACGCAATCAGCGGGCTACACACCGCGCATTTGCATTGGTCAAAGGCCGCATTTTCTTGACTGCGTAGGAGCGCAGGGTGAGGAGGCGTCGGGAAACCGCCCCCCCCTGGACCGGCACCCTACAACTGCCTCGTTCCCCTGACCTCCGCATAGGCCGAACGGGGCAGCCACTTCTCCATCGTGCGTTCCAGACGAGCATCGCCGGAGGCGAAAAGCCGGCCTGCCGCGATCTCGCGGGAGACGGTGGAGCGGCCAAGGAAGATGGCGTTGAGGCTGACCTTGCTGGCCTCGACGTAAAGATCGATGTCGAAATTCGGCGCCCAGATGGACATCTCGGGTTCGGCTCCCGGATGGTAGACGAGCCAGTAGGTTGGAAAGCGCCCTCCCTCGTCGGTGAAGTGGAAGCGGATCGCGGTCCGGCGCTGTGGGAAGTGCTCGGTCCGGATGATCTTCCGGATGCTCCACATCATGTGGGAAAGATCGTAGTGATGAAGCACGACATCGGCGTCGATATTGCGCTGCGCCCAGGTTGCCAGCGCGTTCATCGCCTCTTCAAGCTCGACGGCTTTCGCCGTGCGGATGTATTCCACGGTTCCCTTCGCGGCATCCTCGACCCGTTCGACGAGCCCCGCCGTTTCGAGCTCGGCGAGCCTTCGCGAAAGGATCGCGGGCGAGATGTTCCCGACAGCGCGCCGGAGATCGTTGAAGCGGGAATTTCCGCTCCACATCGCGTTCAGGAGCAGCAGCGTCCAGCGCGGCTCGATCACCTCGCAGGCTTTCGAGAGGGCGCAGAAAGTTCCGTAAGTCCGTCCCGGCATGGCCGTTCCCCTGTGCAGGCAGAATACGCGGCGCGGACCCGGTCTACCAGTTCGGATTGTGTAGCGGTCTGTGACAGTTCCGGCACTAGCCCGGTGACCCGGACACGGCGAAAATGTTCGCTGATCCGTTCCGGAGGACCATGATGAAGTCGCCTTCTACGACCAACGACCTGCCCCGCCCGTTTGGCCCTGCCGGCCTTTCGCGGACACTTCACTCTTGCCTCAGCGCACTGCTGGCCTCCATCCGGTTGCATAAACTTGCCGCCCGGACGCCGGACAATCTTCTTCGCGACATTGGCCTCTCTCGCGCTGACATCGACGATTGTCTCGTGGCCGGGCTTTCATCGCAGAGTGCCGTGCGGCTTGAGAAGCTGGCGGACGTGCGGTCACGCAACTGGTAAGCCTTGCTTCTGCCGCCACGGGCTGCAAACTCAACTGGCCGCAGATCGATCGAAGTGCCCCATGACCGACCTTCACACCATCCCCGCCCGCCGCGGCCGCGCCGCGCGGCTTTCCGCCGGGCAGGCGATCGAGATCGTCAACACCCACGGCCATCAGGTTGTCGATACCTGGGCCTTCTCGGCCGAGGACATGGGCGAGTTCCTGTCGATGGAGCATCTGCGCCCCACCATCGGCACGATCTTCCCCACCAGGGGCCATGCGCTGGTCACCAACCGCCGCCGTCCGATCCTGATCTGGGAAGAGGATACCTCGCCCGGTATCCACGACACGATCATCGCGGCCTGCGACGACTATCGCTACGGCCTTCTGGGGTGCACCGAGTACCACGACAACTGCACCGACAACCTGCACGCGGCGCTCCGCGCCATCGGGCTGAAGGCGCCCGAGACACCGAGCCCGCTGAACCTGTGGATGAACATCCCCGTCGGGCCGGACGGGGCGATCCAGTGGGGCGAGCCGCTGTCGAAGCCGGGCGACTTCGTACGGCTGCGCGCGGTCATGGATTGCGTGGTGGTGATGTCGGCCTGCCCGCAGGACATATTGCCGATCAACGGGCTGAACCCGGTCGAGGCGCAGTACCGGATCGTCGCCTAGCCGGGGCGATCTTTCCAAGGCCTCCCTTCCGCGCTGCGGGCGGGCGTGTTAAACATATGGAAATGCGGCCGAATGGCCCGGGCAGCAAACAGGCGTCGCAGCATGCAGGCGGGGTATCGGGGGTGTTTCGTCATCCCCTTGTCGGCAACCGAAATCGACGGGTTCGCGCCGCCGCCGGGCGATGCCTTGCGCGTGGGTGCCCTCTGGCGCTGGCAGGGCGAGCCGGTGCGGGTGGACGGGCCGGGGAATGTGCTTTTGCTCCACGACGCGCCGGCCGAAGCCGACCGCCGCCGCCGTGCCGCGCGGGTCGTGCGGCGGCTGCTTGGGCAGGCGCTGCCCTCTCCCGCCGCCGGGCGGCCGGATGAGGCCGGGCCGGACGGCGGCTTCGTGGTTTCGGACGGGCGCGCGAGCTGGTCCATGCGCCTGGTCGAGGCGCCGGGCGGCCGGCTTCTGTTCTGCGCGGGCGCGCTGCCGCCGCGCGACACCGAGCTGTGGGTGGTGAGCCGCGATCAGGTCCGGGCGACCGGCGCAGTGACGGCAGGGGCGGCGGGGGCGGAAGGGGTCGTCTGCTTCACGCCGGGCACCTGGGTCGCCACCCCCTCCGGCGACCGGCCGGTCGAGTCGCTTCTGCCGGGCGACCGGGTGCTGACCCGCGACAACGGCGCGCAGGATGTCCTGTGGTCTGGGCGGCGGCGGTTTTCCGGGGCGCGGCTGCACGCGATGCCCTGGCTGCGGCCGATCCGCATCCGCGAAGGGGCGCTGGGCGGCGGGCGGCCGCCGGGCGATCTGGTCGTGTCGCCGGGGCACCGGATTCTGATCGGCGGGCGGCGGGCGGCGCGGGCTTTGTGGAACGAGGACGAGGTGCTGGTCGCGGCGCGGAACCTGACCGGCGCGCGGGGGATCGGGGTCGAGACCGGCATGCCCGAGGTGACCTACGTGCACATCCTGACCGCCCGGCACGAGATCGTGCGGTCGAACGGCGTCTGGACCGCCACCTTTCACCCCGCCGAGGCCGATCTGACGGGGCTTTCGCCAGGCGAACGGGAGGGGCTTTCGGCCCTAATGCCGGGGATCGAGGCGGACCCCTTCGCCTATGGCGGCTTTGCGCGGCGGAGCATGGGCGTGGCCGAGGCGGCGATCCTGATGCACAGGGCGGCGTAGCTTACTTCTGGGCGAGCAAGACCGCGGTCTTGCCCCCTCGGGATTGGCGCTCCCAGAGGTATTCCTGGAGCCGCGTATTGCCGTCAAGTGCTGCATTGAGCGTTCCAAGTCCCATACTTTGTCGCATCGTAGGGCCGTCGGAGAGCAGCGAAACCCCCATGTTCGCGCGACCGTCCGCCAAGCGATATCCCAGCGCTTCGAGGAGAGTCGGATAAATGTCCACGGTGGTTGCAGGCTTGTCTATCGCGCCCGACAATTCCGATCCGAGAAGTACGAAATAGTCACGCCGCGTGCCGCCGCCGGCGACGAAATCCCGAATCTCTCCCGAAAGGCCGTTCTTCATGGCAAGATGATCGCTCATGACCGCAATGACGGTGTTTTTCGAGAGGCCGAGACGAGCGACTTCTGCAATCAGGTCTTCGACGTTGTCACCAGTGCAGCGTATCGCCGCGGGAAGTTCACCGAGTTCTCCGACAGGGTATGCGCAGCTGCGGTCCGGCATTGCCCCCGGCCCGTGCGTGGACAGGGTAAGAAGCGAGAGGACAAACGGCTGTCCCGACCGCCCAAGCCAAGCGAGTTCGATTTTTGCCTGTTCAAACAGAACCTCGTCGTTGAGACCCCATAGGTTGGTCCGGGATTCACTTGCGAGGTTGGGCAGGCTCTCGCGGCCGAAAAGGCGGGAGTAGCCGTGGGCCGAAAAGAAATCGCCCTTCGAAAAGACCTCCAGATCGGACCCGTTCATGTAACTCGCGATGTACCCGTCATTGGTCAGGACATCGCCAAGACACGTCGTCCCGGTAAGGAAGTCCGAGAAATCAATGCCATTATCAAACGCGCCTCGCGCTTTGGATCGCGTGTGAAAAACTCCCCGCGAGTAGAGCGGCACGCCACACTGTGACGCGACCTGGCCGGCTATCGTAAATCCGGTGCCAAAGAGCTGGCCGACACCGTTTGCGGACAATCCCGCCTGTTCGATCCGCAGGAAAGGCGCAAAGGCATCATGGGTTGCGGGCATGTCGCCGTAAGTCTTCTCTATGCTCTCCAGATAGACGATGACGAGATTCTTGCGCTCGATGGGGCGCGCCACAATGATCGGCGTGCGCACATCTCGCTGGGGATCGATCAGGGCGAAAGCCGGATTTGGTACAAGCTGGCGGTAGGCGAACCGGGTGACAGGGCTGTACCAAAGGATTACGGCCGAGATGACCGCAAGGGCCGGGACGGCATGCCGGACCGACCTCGTCAGCACACACGCTCCGAGAAGCAATGCCGCCAGGGCGGCCAAATGCGCAATCAGTTCGACACGGAAACTGCTCAGCCCGATCGACGCCATCTCGCCCAAACGGTTTTCACGGGCCGTCATAAGAACGGCATTCACGTCGCGAGTACTGAATGCAGCCTCGGTAAAGGAGAAGGGCAGCGTTGTGACCACGGTTAGGCCAAATGCAGCGAGCGCGATCCGACGGAAGACCGGGCTGCGGCCTTTCGGGGCAATCACAGCCAGGAATACAAAGACGGGAATTGCGAGGGCAATCCAAATTGTCGGCGCCATCATCGGGTTGCGCGGCAGATGGAAAAAGCAGACGATTGCATACGCAAGTGCCCCGGCAAAGCCGGACGCAGCGCAGACGGTCGGCAATTGCGACCTGATGGCACGCTCCGCCTCTTTGATCATGGATCACCCCGCTTGGTCGCAAGAGAAAAGGTGCCGGCGATGCAGTAAGTCAGCATCGACAAGCGGCGGGATTACGGCGGTTTCAAAGTTTTGTTAAGGAATTGTAACAATCCTGACTGCGGTCCGCTCAGAGTTGGCGCGTCAATCTCCGAAGAGCACACCCACCCAGACGGACACAAGGGCGAGAAAAGTCAGAAGCGACATGGCGCTCCCCGCGTCCTTCGCCTTCTTGGCCAGCGCGTGCGTTTCGGGACTGGTTTTGTCCACTATCGCCTCGAGTCCGGTGTTGATAAGCTCGGCGGCAAGAACCAGAAAACCCAGTGCAACAATCAACCCGGTAGAGAGTGTGGGCAATGGCAAGCTGATCGAAGCTATGTCCGAAACCGCCACAAGACACACCCATTGACGGAAACTCGCTTCGTCGATCCACGTCGAACGGACCCCGTCCAGCGAGTAGCCGAGCTTCCTTAGCGGATTTGAGGCAAAAACGGGCATTGGGGGAACTCCAGAGGGATGGCCTTAGGGAACGTCTGATCAACGGCTTGGGCTGCGCCGAGCTGACCGTTTAACGGCGACACGTCCCGCTCGATCTTGGATTTCTGACCGATTTCGCGGGTTTCGTGCCGCCCTTGCGGCGGCATGGCC
>JBJXFU010000149.1:0-19327 GCA_046155885.1 Paracoccaceae bacterium | reverse complement strand
AGTCTGTCCGCAGCGGCCCACCTCGGCGGTTCCGATGCCCCTTCACGACCACTCGCACGATCCAGCGCCGGGCTCCCGAGGGATCCACAACGAGGTAAAGCCCGTTCCCATCGCCGTGCCGCCCGGGGCCCAGCGACTCAACCAGCTTCTTCGTGAGTTTGCCCGAGATCATGGTGGGGGCAATTCATACCACACTCCATACCACGAAGCGAGCGACATCTGGCAGCACGCAGAAGGAATGAGTCGAATCGAGAATGAAAGAAATCCTCTGTCGTACAATGAGGTAACGAGATCATGCGAAAGTCGGGAGGATCAGGATAATCGGGCAGGTGGCGGAAGCGGTGGGATTCGAACCCACGGGCGGGTTTCCCCGCCGCTGGTTTTCAAGACCAGAGCCTTAAACCACTCGGCCACACTTCCGGCCTTTGCCGGGGCGGAGGGGTTCCGCCGGCTGTCGCCGGTGGGACGCTCCTATTATCCGCCCGCCCGCGTTTCCGCGGCGGCCGCAGGTTTCCTGTAACCACACTCTTCCGGTAGGGTCCAGCGCATCGGCGCGTTGCGCCCGCCGGACGCATCGCCCTCCTTCCCGGGGCGCGCGGGTTATCATATCCGGATCAACGGCTTGCGCGCGCCGTGACTGGCTTGCAACGGGGCGAGGGAGCCCAGGGCGGCGCTGACGGCGCCGGCCCGCCGATCTTCCCGCCCGGCCCCGGGGTGTCTTTTCTTGCCCCGCGCGACCGGGTAGATTGCGCGCCAAGCGCGGGACAGGCGCGGCGAAGGCAGGCGGCGGCGGCGATCCCGGACCGGGGTCGGCGGCGACCGTGAACGGCAGGCGGAAACGGGCGGTCCCTTTCGGGGCGCCGCCACAAGGGGGCAAGGATGTCAAGGCAGACGATCGGGCGGCTCGCGCTGGTGACCGGCGCATTTCTGGCGCTTTCGGCCTGCGAGAACATGAGCCTGCCCTTCGCGCAGAAATCCGCTTCGGACGGGTCGGCGGCGGCGGAACCGGCGGCGGGCGGAGGGGAGATGACCTTCGCGCTGGTCGAGCGCGATGCCGAGGCGCCCTCGGTCTTCAACCTTTCCGACGAGGGGCTGTGGGACGGAAGGCCTTCGCTCGGCGGTGTCTGGGTGGCGCATTCCTCGGTCAAGGACCCCGAACGCGCGATGATCCGCAACCCGGCGAACGGCAAGTCGGTCGTCGGCGCGCTGTTCCGCCGCGAGGTTCAGAACCCCGGCCCGAGCCTGCAGGTATCGTCGGACGCGGCCGAGGCGCTGGGCATGCTGGCCGGACAGCCGGCCGAGCTTTCGGTGGTGGCGCTGCGCCGCGAAGAGCCGGCGGCGCCCGAACCCGCGCCGGCTGATGTCGCCTCGGGGACGGAACCGGGAACCGGCACGGCCGAGGCGGCGGCGGGGGCGGCGCCGGAAGCCGTGGCCGCGGCGGCACCGGCAACGGAGGACACGGGCGCGGACATCGCCGGGACGGCGCTTGCCGCCATCGACCGGGCCGAAGCCCGGCCGGGCGCGGCGGCTGGTGCGGCGGCCGGCGCGGCCGCTGACGGGAGCGACGCCACGGCGGCGAACGACGCGGGATCCGCCGCGACGAAGTGCCCGTTCTGGCGGAAGAAGAAATGCCTTGCCGAACAGGCGGCGGCGGCTTCGGCGGGTGCGGAGGTCGGTGAGACCGGAGAAGCGGCGGCCCCGCCGGCCGAGGCGGCGGCGGTGACGTCCGAGGCGCTTCCCGCCACCCCGACGGCGGCCGGCGCGCTGACCCGCGCCTATGTCCAGATCGGCATCTTCAGCGTCGAGGCCAACGCCCAGCGCGCCTCGGACCAGATGAAGGCTGCGGGCATGACGGCGGTGGTCAAGCCCGACCAGAGCCAGGGCAAGAAGTACTGGCGGGTGATCGTCGGGCCGGCCGCCAGCGTCGCCGAGCGCGACGCGCTGGCGGCGCAGGTCAAGGGTATCGGCTATCCCGATGCCTATCCGGTGTCGAAGTAGCGCAAAGAACGGAGGCGCGGCATGGGGCTGGCAAGGGCGCTGATCGGAGCGGTGGTGTTCGCGCTGCTGGCGGCGATCCCGGCCCGCGCCTTCGAGACGGCCGCCGGTACCGTCTGGCTTTACGACGTGACCACCGGAACGGTGCTTTTGAGCAAGAACGCCGACGCGCCGCTGCCGCCCGCGTCGATGTCGAAGCTGATGACGCTGAACATGCTGTTCGAGGCGCTGCGGGACGGGCGCGTGCAGCTGGACGACACGTTCAGCGTTTCGGCTCGCGCCAAGGCGATGGGCGGCTCGACGATGTTCCTGACGGAATCCGACCGGCCAACCGTCAAAGACCTGATCCAGGGCATCATCGTCAATTCCGGCAACGACGCCTGCGTGGTCGTGGCCGAGGGGCTGGCGGGATCGGAGGAGGCCTTCGCCCGGAAGATGACCGAGCGCGCGGCGGCGCTCGGGATGGCGCATTCGTACTTCACCAACTCGTCCGGCTGGCCGGAGCCGGATCACCGGATGAGCATGCATGACCTCGGGTTGCTGGCGGTCCGGCTGATCACAGAGTTTCCCGAATATTACCCATACTTCGCGGAGACCGAGTTTCATTTCGCCGGCCGTTCGCCCGATAACCGCTTCAACCGCAACCCGCTTCTGGGGCTGGTCGAGGGCGCCGACGGGCTGAAGACCGGCCATACCGCCGAGGCGGGCTATGGCATGGTGGGTTCGGCGGTGCAGAACGGCCGGCGGGTGGTGATGGTGGTGAGCGGGCTCAAGGACGCCACCGAGCGCGCCTTGGAATCCGAGCGGCTGATGAACTGGGCCTTTCGCGACTTCGCGATGAAGACCGCGGTGCCCAAGGGCACCAGGGTGGCCGAGGCGGAGGTCTGGATGGGCCGCGCGGCAAGCGTCGGGCTGGTGCCCGAGGCGGATATCGTGTTGCTTCTTCCTTCGCTCGCGCAGGACAAGCTGGAGGCGGAGGTGGTCTATTCGGGTCCGGTCACGGCCCCGGTTAAGGCGGGCCAGAAGCTCGCCGATCTGGTGATCCGCATTCCCGACCTTCTCGAGCCGATCACCGTGCCGCTGGTGGCGGAAGCCGATGTGGCCAGGGGCGGGTTCTTCAAGCGGGTGGCGACGGCGTTTGCCGATGTGCGGGGGCGGGTCGGCCGCGCCGTGGGCGGCTGACGCACCCGCGATGTTCATCACCTTCGAAGGCATCGACGGTTCAGGGAAGTCCACGCAGGCACGGCTGCTGGCCGAAGCGCTGCGTGGAGAGGGCCGGCAGGTGGTGCTGACGCGCGAGCCCGGCGGAAGCCCCGGCGCCGAGGAAATCCGCCGCCTGGTACTCGAGGGCGATCCGGCGCGCTGGTCGGCCGAGACCGAAATCCTTCTCTTCACCGCCGCCCGGCGCGACCACCTGGAACGCACCATCGAACCCGCGCTTTCCGGGGGGGCGACCGTGATCTCGGACCGCTTCGCCGATTCCACCCGCATCTATCAGGGCCTGACGCGCGGCGACCTGATGGAGCGGGTGAACCGGCTGCATGACCTGATGATCGGGCGCGAGCCGGACCTGACCGTGCTGATCGACATGGACCCCGAGAAGGGCCTTGACCGCGCGCACCGGCGCAAGGGGCACGAGGTCCGCTTCGAGGCCTTCGGGGTCGATCTGCAGCGGCGGGCGCGCAAGGGGTTTCTGGCGCTTGCCAGGGCCGAGCCGGGGCGGTTCCGGGTGGTCGCGGGCGACGCCCCGGTCGAGACCGTCGCCCAGGCGGTGCGGCTGGCCGTTGGCCCGGTCGGGTGATGAAAGAGGTCCTCGAGCTTTCCGAACCGGACGGGATCGAGGGGGCGCCGCACCCGCGCGAGACGGTGGCGCTGTTCGGCCACGAGGACGCGGAGCGGGCGTTTCTGGATGCCTTCGCCGCCGGCGCGCTGCACCACGCCTGGCTGATCGCCGGCCCCGAAGGGATTGGCAAGGCGACGCTGGCCTGGCGGGCGGCGCGGTTCCTGCTGGCCGGACCGCAGGCTGCGGCGGGACCGTCGCTTTTCGCCGAAGCCCCCCCTGCCCCGCCCGCCACGCTCGACATCGGCGCCGATCATCCGGTTGCCCGACGCGTCGCGGCGCTGAGCGAGCCCCGGCTGTTCCTTCTGCGGCGGGGGCCGAACCAGAAGGGTGACGGGCTTTCCGAGCTGATCCGCGTGGACGAGATCCGCAGGCTCGCGGATTTCCTGCACCTCACCGCCGCCGACGGGGGGCGCCGCGCGGTGATCCTCGATGCCGCCGACGAAATGAACGCGGCGGCGGCAAACGCGCTCTTGAAGTTCCTGGAAGAGCCGCCGAAGGACGTCACCTTCCTGATCGTCAGCCACCGCCCTTCGTCGCTTCTGCCGACGATCCGGTCGCGCTGCCGGATGCTGCGCCTTTCCCCGCTGTCCGGACCGCCCTTCTCGGCGGCGCTGGCGGCGGCGGGCTTCGATCCGGGCGCGGGCGCCTCGGCGCTGGCCGAGCTTTCGGCCGGTTCGCCCGGCCAGTCGATCCGACTGATCCTGGCCGAGGGGGCCGAGACCTATGGCCGGATCGTCGGCCTCTTCGCCGGCCCCGGGTTCCGGGACCATGCGCAGGCCATCGCCTTCGCCGAACGGGCGGGCCGCAAGGGGGCAGACGCGGCGACCGATGCCGCGTTCCTTCTGGCCGAGACCTTCCTGGCGCGCCTTGCCCGGCGGGGCGCGGCCGGGGCGCTGCCAGAGGCGGCCCCGGGCGAGGCGGCGGTGCTGGCGCGGCTTTCCCCGGGCCCGGCAGCGGCACGGGAATGGGCGGGGGTTCTGGAAGCCGTCGCAGCGCGCAACCGGCATGGGCGGGCTGTCAACCTTGACCCTGTGACGCTTCTCCTCGATATGGTGCTGAAGATTTCCGAAACGGCGGGCCGGCTGGCCCCGGGCTGACGGCGGGGCTGCCGATGACCGACCTTCCCTCGCTGACCGACAGCCATTGCCACCTCGACTTCCCCGACCTCGCAGGCGAGACGGAGGCGATTGTGGCGCGCGCGGCGGCGGCGGGGGTGCGGCGGATGGTCACCGTCTGCACGCGGCTGAGGAACGAGCCCCGCGTCCGCGCCATTGCCGAGGCGTTCCCTGGCGTCTTTTACGCCGCCGGCACCCACCCGATGAGCGCCGCCGAGGAGCCGCTGGCGATGGTCGCGGAACTGACCGCGCTGGCGCGGCACCCGAAGTTCGTGGGGATCGGCGAGACGGGGCTCGACTACCACTATTCGGCCCAGAGCAAGGCGGTCCAGCAGGAAAGCCTGCGCGTCCATATCGAGGCCGCGCGCGCCACCGGGCTGCCCTTGATCATCCATGCCCGCGACGCCGATGAGGACATGGCGCGCATCCTGACCGGCGAGCACCGCGCCGGGGCATTTGACTGCGTCATGCACTGCTTTTCGTCCGGCCCGGCGCTGGCCGAGGCGGCGCTGGGCCTGGGCTTCTACCTGTCGATGTCCGGGATCGCGGCCTTTCCGAAATCCGACGCGCTGCGCGCCATTTTCCGCGCCGCGCCGCTTGACCGCATCCTGGTCGAGACCGATGCCCCCTACCTTGCCCCGCCCCCCCACCGGGGCCGGCGGAACGAACCCGCCTATGTCGCCCACACTGCGCGCGCTGGGGCGGCCCTGTTCGGGATGGACTACGCCGGCTTCGCCGCCTTGACCGAGGCCAATTTCGACCGCCTCTTCCCTCGCGCCGCCCTTGCGCGGCAGGCCGCCTGAGCGATGGCACGGTTGCGCTTCACCATCCTCGGCTGCGGGTCGTCGGGCGGGGTGCCGCGCATCGGCGGGATCTGGGGCGCCTGCGACCTGGCGAACCCGAAGAACCGCCGCACCCGCTGTTCGCTTCTGGCCGAAAGGGTCGAGGGCGGGCAGGTGACGCGAGTGCTGATCGACACCTCGCCTGACATGCGCGCCCAGCTTCTGGCGGCAGAAGTGGACCGGCTCGACGCTGTCGTCTACACCCATTCCCATGCCGACCATGTCCACGGGCTCGACGACCTGCGGCAGCTTTTCCACCTTTCCCGCAGGCGCCTGCCGGTCTGGGCCGACCGCCCGACGCAGGACGCGCTTCTGTCGCGCTTCGCCTATGCCTTCGTGCAGCCCGAGGGGTCGTCCTATCCGCCGATCTGCGACATGCACACGATCCGCGGGCCGTTTTCGGTGACCGGGCCGGGCGGCACGCTGACCATCACGCCGTTCGAGGTTGACCACGGGGATATCGAGGCGCTGGGTTTCCGCATCGGCGGTCTGGCCTATTTGCCCGATGTCCTGTCCATTCCCGAGGCGGCGTGGGCGCATCTGCTGGACCTCGACTGCTGGGTGCTCGACGCCCTGCGCCGGACCCCGCATCCCTCGCACACCCACCTGTCGCTGTCGCTTGAATGGATCGCACGCGCCGCGCCGAGGCAGGCGGTGCTGACCAACATGCACATCGACCTCGACCATGCGACGGTCGAAGCCGAAACGCCCCCCAATGTCCGCGCCGCCTTTGACGGGATGGTGCTGGACTTGCCGGACTGAGGCCCGGGTGCAGGCGCTTTTCGGGGTCATCCTGCCGGTCTTCCTGCTGATCGGCGCTGGGTATGTGGCCGTCTGGCGGGGATTTCTGACCGACGCGGTGACGGATGGCATCATGCGCTATGCCCAAGGCGTGGCCGCGCCCTGCCTGTTGATGGCCGGGGTGGCGCGGCTCGACTTGTCGCACAGCTACGATCCCGGGCTGATGGTCAGCTTCTATGCGGGCTCGTTCGCCTGTTTTGGCATCGGGGCCTGGGCGTCGATGCGGTTCTTCGCCCGCCCCGCCGCCGACGCGGTGGCGATCGGGTTCTGCGCGTCGTTTTCCAACACGCTTCTTCTCGGGCTGCCGATCACCGAACGCGCCTACGGGGCCGGGGCGCTTTCGGGGAACTACGCGATCATCTCGGTGCATGCGCCGCTGCTTTATGCGATCGGCATCCTCGCCATGGAAACGGTGCGCGGCCGCGAGGGCGGGCTGGGGGCGGCGGCGGTTGCGCGGAAGATCGGGACGGCGATGGGGACGAACCCGCTGGCTATCGGCATCGCGGCCGGGTTCGCGGTGAACCTGGCGGGCGATCCTCTGCCCGCGCCGATCTGGGAGGCGATCGACATGCTTGCCCGTTCGGCCCTGCCGACGGCGCTTTTCGGGCTGGGCGGGGTTTTGTTCCGCTACCGGCCGGAGGGCGACAAGGCGACCATCGCGATGGTCTGCGGGTTGTCGCTGGTGCTGCATCCGGCGATCGCCTACCTGCTGGGCGCGAAAGTTTTCGCGATCTCGACCGACCATCTGCGGTCGGCCGTGGTGACGGCGGCGATGGCGCCGGGAGTGAACGCCTATCTCTTCGCGCACATGTACGGGGTGGCCATGCGGGTGACCGCGACGAGCGTGCTGGTCGGGACGGGGCTGACGATCCTGACGGCCTGGGGGTGGCTTTCGGTCCTGCCGTGAGGGCGGGCAGTCACTGGAACGCGGGCCCGTGCACCCATTGCGTCAAGGACCAGCGGACGCCGTCGGTGACCGGCGTGACGCGGTGCAGAAGGAACGACGGGAACACCATCGCATCCCCCTCGCTCCTTGGGTGGGCCTGTGGCTCGGCATTGCCCCAGGTCTCCAGCACCCCGCCCGCGTAGTCGCCGGGGGGCGAGAGCTGCACCACCACGGTCAGCTTCCGCCGTGCGGCGGCCGGGCCCTGACCCACGTCGCCGTGCCAGTGGAAATGCCCCTGCCCCTCGGCCCGGTAGCGGGCGATCTGGGCGCTTTCGGCGAAGTCGGTCAGATCGAAGCCGAAGCTGTCGCGGTTCGCCCGGGCGACGATCGCGGCGAGCCGTTCGCCCGCCCAGGCGGCGTCCGGCAGATCGTCCACCCAGACCAGCTCGGCCCGGCGGATGTCTCCGCCCGCCACCCCGCCCACCAGCCCGCCGGGGCGAAGCCCGGCCGCCGCCGCCATCGCGCGCAGGCGGGCGCACTCCTCGGGGGTCAGGGCGGCGGGCAGGTGCAGGGGGCGCAGCGGCATGATCGCGGCCGACCATTCACCGCAGCGAAGCGCAAGTCCAGAGGCGGGGCGCGGGCAACCGCATCCCCCGGCCGGCCGGACCGCGCAACACGGAAAAGCGTCAGCCCCGCCCGGGACCGCCGGACGGGGCTGCGATGACGCGCGACGGTGGGTGTTACCGGCTCAGGCGGCCTTGGCGGCGGCGGCCTTGACGATCTCTTTCTTGATCTTCAGCGCACGCTCCGACAGGTCGTCGTCGCCAGCCTTGGCGAGAAAGGCGTCGAGCCCGCCGCGATGGTCGACCGAGCGGATCGCCGCCGCCGAGATGCGCAGCCGGAACGACTGGCCGAGCGCGTCGGACATCAGCGTCACCTCGTTGAGGTTCGGCAGGAAGCGCCGCCGCGTCTTGTTGTTGGCGTGGCTGATCTTGTTGCCCGACATCGGGCCCTTGCCCGTAAGTTCGCAGACGCGCGACATGTTCCTGGTCCTTCGGCTCTTGCGCGGACCGGTCGGGCCCTGCGCGGAAATTGCACCGGGGCGCCGCAGGGCACCCCGGATTCAGTCCGCGAGCCATTAGGCGGAAAGGCGGATGCCGTCAAGCGGTACATCCCCCGCCAGGCGGTCGAAACCGCAGCAGGCTGCGGCGCGCGCGATGCCGCCCAAGCAGGAGTCGCGGCGGCAGAGGAAGGCGAAGAGCAGCGCCGGATAGTCCGCGCGCACCGCGCCCGCAACCGAGGGCCGGGCGGCCAGCGCGCGGCGCCACGCCGCGATACGCGCAAGGCCGGGCGGGGGGCCGAAATCGCCCAGCCGCTCGAACAGGTCGAAGTAGCGGAAGACCGGGGCGAAGGCCGCGTCCACCAGCGAAAACCGCCGGCCCGCGAACCACGGGCCCTGGCTGTTGCCGAGTTCGGCGTCGATCCGGCGGAAGCGCGCCGCCAGCGCGGCGCGGCGCGCCTGAAGTGCGGTTTCGTCCGGGGCGGAGTAGAGGGCCGCGATATTGTTCAGGACCGCCGAGGCGAGTTCGATCCAGCCCCGGTGGCGGGCGCGGTCAAACGGGTCGGCTGGATGCAGCGGGCGCGGGCCGGTGTCTTCGAGGTATTCTAGGATCACCGCCGATTCGAAGACGGGGCGGTCGCCGACCAGCAGCACCGGCGTCTTGCCGAGCGGCGAGAGGGCGAGGAACCAGCCGGGCTTCGCCTCAAGGTCGATGTCGGTCCGTTCGAAGGCAACGCCCTGTTCGGCCAGCGCGATCGCCGCGCGCTGGACGCAGGGACAGAGCGCGTGGCTGATCAGGCGGAGGGGCGCGGTCATGGCGATTCCCCCCAGACGTAGACAAGCCCCTCGCCCTCGCTGCGGACCGGCAGGAATATCAGCCGGGTGCCGGGCGCGGCCGGGCCGTCGATCCTTTCGCCGCTGTCGCGGTCGAAGCGCGCACCGTGCCAAGGGCAGACGAAGGCGCCGTCCCGGCATTCGAGCGGCCCGCCGAGGTGCAGGCAGACATTCGACGCCGCGCGAACCTTGCCCTGGCTGTCACGCCAGACATGCACTTCGCGTCCGAAGAAGGGCACGACGCGGCTTCCTTCGGCGGGGATGTCGGACAGTTTGCAAAGCTCGTGTTTCATTGGCGCCTCTCCATGTAGATGCAATTGCATCTATATGCTCTAATTCCGCGCCGCTGTCAATCTTGATGCATTTGCATCTTTCTGCTTGAATGCCCACATGACCACGCTGCCCCCTCCCTCGCCCGCCACCGTCGCCGTCTGGACCCGCCTGATGCGCGCCTCGGCGCATCTGCTCGCGCTGATCGAGGCCGATCTGAAGGCCGCAGGCCTGCCGCCCTTGGCCTGGTACGACGCACTTTGGGAAATCGAGAAGGCCGGGCCGAACGGCATCCGGCCCTTCACGCTGCAAGAGCGGCTTCTCTTGCCGCAATACGGATTGTCGCGGCTGATCGACCGCATGGCCCGCGACAGGCTTGTCGCGCGCGGCAGGGCCCAGGGCGACGGCCGGGGGCAGGTCCTGACGCTGACGCCCGAGGGCCGGGCTATGCGGGCGCGGGTCTGGCCGGTCTATGGGGCTGCGCTTGACCGGGCCGTGGCGGCGCGGATGCCGCCTGGCGAGGCCGAGGCGCTGGCCGCGCTGCTCGCCCGCCTGTACCCGCCGCGCGGGAGTTGAGCGGAGGTGGTGGCGGCAGGCGTTTCGGCAGCCGCCTGGCACGGCATCGGCACACCGAGGGGGGCGGAGGTGGCCCGGGAAGCCGACGGTCTTTCCGGGCGGACGTTCGGCGCGCGAGCCGATTGCGACAGACCGAATGGCGCCGTGACGCGCCGCTCGGCGTCGGTTTACCGGCGTCGGGCGACCCCGTCGGCCCGGTACCGAGCGTGCTCCCGGGCATCCGCGCGACCGCCGCCGGAAGCGTACCAGCCCGCGCGCGACCGCCACGGGGGCTGTCACGGGGGCTGTCACGGGGGCTGTCACGGGGGCCGTCACGGGGGCCGTCACGGGGGCCGTCACGGGGGCTGTCACGGGGTCGTGCCGAAGCCGCGTTAGGGTCCCGGCCATTCTGACCGTCCACCTTGTCCTAGGCCATGAGAACCGGTTTCAGCCAGACCCCTGCGGCCGGCGTGGCCTGCCGACTTCGCGCAGGGCTGGCGGCGGTGCTGATTCTGGCCGCGCCGCCCGCCCCCCTGCCGGCCGCCGAAGACGAAGGGCGGCTCGACGCGGCGTTCGACCTCAGCCTGGCGGGCTTCCGGGTCGGCCTTCTGGCGCTCGAGGGCGGGACCGGGGGCGGGCGCTATGCGGTTCGGATGACGCTTCGAACCACCGGCTTGGCCGGGCTGGTCTATCCGGTGCGCTACGAAGGCGGCAGCGAGGGGCGGATCGCGGCGGGGCGGATGGTTCCCGAAATGCACTGGGAACACGCCGATACCGGGCGCCACCTGTCGGATGCGCGCATCGACTTCCGCGGGCCGGTGCCGGTCGTCCGGGTCGCCGCCACCGCCGCCGACGGCGATCCCGCCGCCGTGGCGATCCGGGCGGAGGGCGCGGTCGATCCGGTGACGGCGCTCGCCGTGGCGCTGGAAGCGCGCGGTGGAGCGCCGCCCTGCCCCGGGCGGCTCGAGGTCTTCGACGGCGCCCGCCTGACACGCGCCGAGGTCGCCCCGCCCGAGGCCGAGCCGGGCGGCATCCGCTGCGCGGGCAGGTACCTGCGGGTCGCGGGGTTTCCCGAGGACGAACTCGCCGAACGGCGAAGCTTCGGCTTCACCTTGCGCTACACGGCGGGCGCAGGGGGGCGGCTGGTGCTGAGCGGGATCGAGATGGACACGCTCTATGGCCGGGGCAGGCTGAATCGGCGATAAGGCGGCATGGTTCTTTCGCTGCCGATCGACGCTGTCCTGCCCGACCTTGTCGCCGCCCTGCGGGGTGCGCGGCGCGCCGTGCTGGTGGCCCCGCCCGGGGCGGGCAAGACCACGCGGGTGCCGCTGGCGCTGCGGGACGCCTTTCCCGACGCGGGGCGCATCGTGATGCTGGAACCCCGCCGCCTGGCCGCCCGCGCCGCCGCCGAGCGGATGGCGGCCACGCTGGGCGAGGCGGTGGGCGATACCGTCGGCTACCGCATCCGGGGCGAGGCGCGGGTCGGTCGGCGGACCCGGATCGAGGTGGTGACCGAAGGCATCCTGACCCGGATGATCCAGTCCGACCCGGGGCTGACGGGCATCGGCGCGGTGATCTTCGACGAATTCCACGAACGTTCGCTGAACGCCGACCTCGGCCTGGCGCTCACCTGGGATTGCGCGACAGCGCTGCGCGAGGACCTGATGGTCGTGGTGATGTCGGCGACGCTCGATGCCGCCCCGGTCGCCGACCTGATGGGCGGCGCGCCGGTGATCCGGGCCGAGGGCCGCGCCTTTCCGGTCGAGACGCGGTGGCTGCCGCAGCCGCTTGGCCCCGACGCGCCCTTCGAGACCTCGGTCGCGCGGCTGATCCTCGACGCGGCCGGGGTGGCGGAGGGCGGCCTGCTCGCCTTTCTGCCCGGCGAACGCGAGATCCGCCGCGTTTCCCGGCTGATCGACGGACGGCTGCCCGGCGACTGCGACCTGCGCGTGCTCTATGGCGCGATGGACTTCGCAGCCCAGCGCGCCGCGCTTGCCCCGCCCGCGCCGGGGCGGCGGAATTTGGTGCTGGCGACGGCGATCGCCGAGACCTCGCTGACGCTGCCGGGGATTGCGGCCGTGGTCGATGCCGGCCGTGCCCGGCACGCGCGCTACGACCCGGCTTCTGGCATGACGCGGCTGGTCACCGAACGGGTGACGCGCGCCGAGGCCGAGCAGCGGCGGGGCCGCGCGGGGCGCGAGCGGCCGGGGCTGTGCTTCCGGCTCTGGGCGCGGGCGGAAGAGGGCGGGCTGGACGTTTTCCCCCCGCCCGAGATTGCGTCGGCCGACCTTGCGGGGCTTTCGCTTGAACTGGCTCTCTGGGGCAGCGACGGCGCCGATCTGGCGTTCCTGACGCCGCCACCCGCCCCGGCGCTGGCCGAGGCGCGGGCGCTTCTGGCCGATCTGGGCGCGATGGGCGGCGACGGGCGGATCACCGCGCACGGGCGGCGTCTGGCCGCGCTGCCGCTGCATCCGCGGCTGGCGCATATGCTGGTCACGGCGGGGCCCGATGCCGCGCCGCTTGCCGCGCTGTTGGAGGATCGCGATCCGATGCCGGGCGCGGGGGCCGACGTCACCGCGCGCCTTGCCGCGCTGGCGGGCCGGGGCGGCGCGATCCCGCGCCCCGCCGCCGACCGCCTGCGGGCCGAGGCGGCGCGGCTTGCCCGCATGGCGGGTCCTGTGGCGGGGGCGTACGACACCGGCGAGATGGCCGCCCTCGCCTATCCCGACCGGATCGGGCTGCGCCGCCCCGCCGAGCCTTCGGCCCAGCGCATCCGCTATGCGCTGTCGGGCGGCAAGGGCGCCTGGATCGCCGCCTCCGACCCGCTGTCGCGCGCCCGGCTGGTCGTCGCGACGGAGCTGGACGGCGACCCGCGCGAAGCGCGCATCCGGCAGGGGGCGGCGCTGGGCGAGGATGCGCTCAGACGGCTATTCGGTGCGCGCATCGCGCGTGCCGAGGCGGTGGAGTGGTCGCGCCGCGAGGGCCGTGTGACCGCGCGGACGCAGGAGCGGTTCGGGGCGCTGGTCCTGTCGGAAGGGCCGCTGGTCGACCCCTCGCCCGGGGCCGTGGCCTTGGCCGCTCTGACAGGGTTGCGCGAGCTTGGGCTGAGCTGGAGCGATCCGGCGCGGCGGCTGGCGGCGCGGATCGCGATGGTGCGGGGCGAAGGGGCCGCGCTGCCCGATTGCTCGGACGCGGCGCTGCTTGACGGTGACGGTCTGCTGCCGTGGCTGGCTGGCTGCCGAACGGCGTCCGACCTGCGTGGGCTCGACCTTGTGGGCGTGCTGCACGACCGGATCGGGCCGGAAGGCCGGCAGCTTCTGGACCGGCTGGCGCCCGCCGCCTTCGTCACCCCGCTCGGCCGCCCGGTGCCGATCGACTATGACGGCGAAACGCCCACCGTGGCCTTGCGACTGCGGGAGCTGTTCGGGGTGACCGTCCACCCTGCCGTCGGCCCGCGCCGCCGCCCCCTGCGCATCACGCTGCTGTCGCCTGCCGGGCGGCCGGTTCAGGTGACGACCGACCTGCCGGGGTTCTGGGCGGGGGGATATGCCGAGGTCCGCAAGGACATGCGCGGGCGTTATCCGAAGCACCCCTGGCCCGAGGACCCGACGGCCGCCGCGCCGACCTTGCGCGCCAGGCCGAGGACGTAGGCGAGGGGATGTCGCGCCGACGCGGCATAAGGACGGGCCTTCGAAGGCCCGCCCCCCCCGGCGGGACCCGCTCCGCTCACAACCCCAGCCGCAGCCTCAGCAGCCCCGGATCGGCCCGCAGTTCCGCCGCGCCGACCGTCTCCGTCACCCGGCCGTTCTCCAGAAACACCACCCGGTCGGCCAGCGCCAGCACCGCCTCGGTCCGCTGCTCGACCAGGAGCACCGCCACCCCGTCGGCCTTCAGCCGGACCGCCACGTCGCGGATCGCCGCCACCATCGAGGGCTGCAGGCCCTCGGTCGGCTCGTCGAGCAGGATGACTTTCGGCATCACGCAGAGCGCGCGGGCCATCGCCAGCATCTGCTGTTCGCCGCCGGACAGGGTGTCCGCCCGCTGACCCATGCGTTCATGCAGACGCGGGAAAAGCTCGAGCGCCCGGGCCAGCGCGCGCGGCGGGCTTTGCCGCGCCAGCATCCCCACGGCGAGGTTCTCGGCCACCGTCAGCTCGCCGAAGAGCCGCCGCCCCTGCGGCACGTAGCCGATCCCCCGGCGCGGCACCTGATACGCGGGCAGGTCCGACACCACCTGCCCCGCCAGCACGACCCGCCCCGCGCTCAGCGGCAGAAGGCCCATGGTCGCCTTCATCGCGGTGGTCTTGCCCGCGCCGTTGCGGCCCAGAAGGCAGACGATCTCGCCCGAGCCGACGCTGAAGGACACGTCCCTGAGCACCGGCGCATGGCCGTAGGCGACGCCGATCCCCTCGACCGCCAGCATCAGGGCGCCCCCAGATAGGCGGTCTGCACCCGCGCGTCGGCCCTGACCTCGGCCGGGGTCCCTTCGGCCAGCACCTCGCCCTGCGCCAATACCGTCACCCGGTCGGCCAGTTCCATCACCACGCGCATGTTGTGCTCGATCAGAAGGATCGTCGTTCGCGGGACAAGGCTGCGGATCAGCGCCTGGAACGCCGCCACCTCGCCGTCCGACAACCCCTGCGTCGGCTCGTCGAGGATCAGCAGGCGCGGGCTTTGCGCAAGGCCCATGGCGATTTCCAGAAGCCGCTGGTGGCCGTAGGACAGGTCTCCCGCCACTTCAGCCCTGCGCCCGGAAAGCCCAACCTCGGCAAGCCGAGCGGCGACCACCTCGCGCACCGCCGCCCTATTGCCCCCGAGCGCCCGGCGGGCGGCGAGCGCCACATTCTCGGCTACCGGCAGGCGCGCGAAGACTGAGGTGATCTGGAACGTATAGGCCATGCCCGCCCTTGCGCGGCGGTGCGCGGGAAGCGCGGTGATGTCGGACCCGGCGAAAAGGATGCGCCCGGAGGTGGGGGCGATCCGGCCGATCAGCATCGACACGAAGGTGGTCTTGCCGGCCCCGTTCGGCCCGATCAGGGCGCGGATTTCGCCGGGAGCGAGGTCGAAATCGACGCCCTTCACGGCCACCAGACCGGCGAAGGTCCGGCCAAGGCCCCGTACCGACAGCAGCGCGCTCACGGCAGCCTCGGCCAGAGCCGCCGCCGCACCTCGCCCGCGATGCCCTGCGGCGCGAAGAGCGTGAGCAGGATCAGCGCGAGACCGGCGAAGAGCATGTAGGCCGAGGTCACGCCCGAAATCCGGTCGATCAGGAAGGTCATGAAGAGCGTGCCGAGGAAGGGGCCGATCACCGTTCCCGCCCCGCCCAGAAGCACCCAGAGGAGCGGCAGGATCGACCAGGGGACGGCCGCGAAGCTCGCCCCCGCATAGCCGAAGAGCGCCGCATAGGCGGCCCCCGCCGCCGCCGAGACGGTGCCCGACAGCACCACCGCCGCGAGCTTCGTACGCGTCGTGTCGTAGCCCAGCAGCCGCGCCCGCTCTTCGTTCTCGCGCACCGCGACCAGGGTGCGGCCGAAGGGGCGGCGGACCAGCGCGAGGCCGGCCATCAGGACGGCCGAGAAAAGCGCGAGCGCCGCGCCGTAGCGGGCGGCGGGCGTGGTCAGGTCGATCCCGGCAATCTGGCGCGCTGCGGCGGGAAGGGTGAAGCCCTCGTCGCCGCGGGTCCAGTCGCCGGCCAGAAGGATGCCAAGGTAGGCGGCCTGCGCGAACATCAGCGTGACGATCATGAAGGCCACGCCAGAGGTGCGCAGCGCCAGCACCCCTACCGCCGCCGACAGCAGCGCCCCGGCGGCGAGCGCGACGGCGAAGGCCGGGATCAGGCTGAAACCGAGATGCTGCATCGGCAGCGCCAGCCCGTACATCCCGGCGGCGAAGAACATCGCATGCCCGAGGCTGAGAAGGCCGGTGTAGCCGAAGGCCAGGTTGTAGCCCATCGCGTAGACCGACAGGACGAGCACCCGGGCCATCACCCCGTGTTCGTAAGGCGGAAGCAGGAGCCCGGCCAGGGCGAGAACGGCGATCAGCCCCGCATGCAGCGACAGCGCCCGCCACCCTTCGCTCACCGCCCCCGCGCCCCGAAAAGCCCCTCGGGCCGGAAGACCAGCACGAAGGCGACGAGCAGCGTGGCGAGGATCTTGGCGAGCGTCGCGGAGAAGAAGACCGAGACGACACCTTCGCTCATCCCGATCAGCACGGCGGCGGCGATGGTTCCGGGAAGGCTGCCGAGGCCGCCGATGATGACGACGATGAAGCTCAGGAGCAGCGCGTCGCCCCCCATCAGGTAATGCGCCTGCTGGATCGGCACGATCAGCACCCCGGCCAGAGCCGCAAGCCCCGCGCCGAGGCCAAATGTCAGCGCGTAGACGCGTGCGACCGGGATGCCGAAGGCCTGCGCCATGTCGCGGTCGATCTGCGTGGCGCGCATCAGGAGGCCGGCTTTCGTCCGCGCCAGCACCAGCCGCAGCGCGACCATCACCGCGACGGCGGCGGCGACGACGAAAAGCTTGTAGCCGGTCACGCTCAGCCCCCAGGGCCAGGTCAGGGCCCATCCCGCATCCGTCTGGGCGGGCCAGGGCAGCGCAAGGCGAAAGGTGAAGGGCGGCGCCACCGGGCGCGCCTCGGGGCCGAAGGACATCAGCGTTGTCTGCTCGAGGATGTAGAGAAGCCCGATGGTGGCGACGATGGTGCGTTCGGGGTCATAGGCGATGCGCCGCAGGACCAGCGCGTCGGCGAGGGCGGCGAGGGTGCCGACGGCAAGGGGCGCGAGGACCAGGGCGGTGGCGAAGGCGGCGGCGGGCCCTCCGCCGACGCGCGAGGCGACGATCCAGGCGGTGACGGCGCCCAGCATGTAGAAGGCGCCGTGCGCGACATTCACCACCCGCATCACGCCGAAGACCAGGCTGAGGCCCGAGGCCATCAGCACTAGTACCGCTGAGAGGACCGCGCCTTCGATCAGCGCGAGCATGAGGTGCGGGCCGAAGTCCATGTCAGGCCGGGGTCCTGACCGGCTGGCTGGGCGCAGGCGACCCCAAGCCTGGCGCTCCTCCGGTGGGAGCGGGAAGGGTATTGCAGTGGGGGAGCGGGCCGCGAGGCCCGGACCGCGTGGGTTCGCCACCTGGCGCCCGACACGCTGGGATCGGGCAGGGCGTGGCGCGGCCGTCGCCGGCATGCGGCGTCGCGTGGGCCGCAGCGCGCCCCACCCATTCCCTGCCCCCGGGCCGGGGGGAGGGGAGCGCCGGGGCGTCGAGGTAAGGCAGGTGGGGCGGGCCTCCCCTGCTCCGCCGGGGGACGGCAAGGGTGGGGGCGGCGCGTGGGTGCCTCACAGCGCCTGCGTGGTATAGTCCACCTCGTCGGGGTAAAGCGTGTCCTCGATCGAGGTGGTGTGCTGCAGGACCAGCTTTCCGCCCTCGACCTTGGTGATGTGCTGGTGCCCAAAGACCTGGTGGGTCTTGCCGTTGAAGCGCTTGTCGCCCTGGGGGTGCTCGTTCGAGGCGGGCATGTCGCCCAGCGCCTCGACCGCCTCGATCAGCCTGGCGCGGTCGGCGGGGCTGGCATAGCCTGCGGCCTCCATCCCGGCCTTGATAACGTGGAGAGTTTCCCAGCAGCCCCACATGTGGGAATAGGTGGACACATCCGCCGCGTCGGCCGTGCCGGCGCCGTTCGCGTCGACGCCCACCGCGGCGCGGAAGTTCTTGTCGAACGCCGACTGGTCGGCCTGCGCGTAGCGGGGGTTGGCTTCCCAGAAGTAGGTCCCGTCGAGGAATTCGAGGCCCGGCGAGGCGAGGTCTACCGCCTCCAGGCTGTCGATGAAGCCGAAAAGCTGCGGGCGTGACCCGCCGAAGAACTCGCCCAGTTCCTTCACGAAGGTCAGGACCCCGGGGCCGACCATGACGTGGTAGAGCACCTCGGTATCCTGCGGGATCTGCGGAAAGTACTTGGTGAAGCTCGTCTCGGTCGGGGCGATCGGGATGAGCGACGGCGCGGGGGCGCCCTGCGCCTGCATCGCGGCCGAGAAGTAGTCGCGGTGGTCGTGGCCGAAGGCGAAGTCGGGGAAGATCATCGTGACCTTCTTGCCGAGGTTTCCCGCCACATAGGGCGCCATCGCCTGGACCTGGCTTTTCACATCGGTGATGCCGGGCTGAAGGGTCCAGCGGTTGAGCATGCCGCTGGCGACGTGGTGGCCCTCGGACACAACGAAATAAGGGATTTTCAGCTCGCCCGCGCGGGGCGCCGAGCCGATGACGACGTGGGAAAAGAGCGTTCCGAAGGCCACGTCGCAGTTGAGCTGCGTGGCGAATTTCTCGACCACCTGGGCGCCCTGGTTGGGGTCGGTGGCATCGTCCTCGGTGACCAGTTCGACCATCCGGCCGTTGATCCCGCCCGCGTCGTTGATCGCCTTCACCGCCGCCTGGCTGGTGGTGTCGTACCAGCGGCCATAAGCCGCGCCGATGCCGGTGGCGTGTTTCTGGAAACCGATGCGGATCGGGTCGGAGGACTGGGCCTGAGCGTAGCGCGCCCAGAGCGGCAGCGAGGCCGCCGCGCCGCCCGCCGCGAGCGTTGTCAGCGCCTTGCGGCGTGGAAGGGATTTCGGTGCGTCCTTCAGCAGTCTGGCCATGGCATTCATCCCTGTTTGCAGCGGTCGGTCATTGTCCGGGGCGTGATCTCCGCCGGCCGTCCCGGCGTCAGTTTGTGAGCAGGCAAACGGTTCGGCAAGCCTTTTTGTCGCGGCCGGCTAGGTCCGCTTGTCCGCCCCTCGCCTGCCCAGGCGAAGCGGCCTGCGAGGGCCAATGAGCGGTGGTTGGGGTTTGTTGAAAGCGGGGGGAGCCGGCGGCCCTGGTCGCGGCCACGGGGGTGCCCGCAGTCCTGCGCCAAGTCATTGCGGACGCTGCATTAACTATCGGCTTTCGCTGCGTTCGCAGGGTGCCAGAGACCCCCCAGCAATATGCCAGCAATATGCCATACGATCGTATGGCTTTCGGTTAAGTTAAGGAACGTCTGATCAACGGCTTGGGCTGCGCCGAGCTGACCGTTTAACGGCGACACGTCCCGCTCGATCTTGGATTTCTGACCGATTTCGCGGGTTTCGTGCCGCCCTTGCGGCGGCATGGCC
>JBJXFU010000143.1:0-4756 GCA_046155885.1 Paracoccaceae bacterium | reverse complement strand
GCATCGTGCTGCGCCGCGACTTCGAACATGTCTTCCGCGCCGAGGAAGAGATCGTCGCGGGTCTGGGCGACGTCCGCGTCGGCAAGTCGTTCTGACCGCCATGGGCGCCAATGATGTCCCCCGCACCTGCCCCAGCGCCCGCGCCGAACCCGGTGCGGTGCTGCTGGGCGTGCAGGGGTTGGACGGGCGGATGAAGCCCCTGCGCACCGCCATGACGGTGGATCAGGGCTTTGTCGCCCGCGCCCGCGAAGACGGCCCGCCCGAGGCGCGCATGCGTTTCGCCAACACCTGCGTCAAGGGCATGTGCGCGCAATGGACGGGCCACCATTGCGGCGTGATCGAGCGCGTGCTGGGCCATCTGAACATGCCCCCTGCGCCCGACACCCTGCCGCCCTGCCTGATCCGTGCCACCTGCCGGTGGTTCGCGGAACGGGGCGCGGCGGCCTGCGGGGTCTGCGACATGATCGTGACGGACAATTCCGCCATGACCTGACCCTTCCCGCAGACCCTTGAACCTTGCGGCGCGGCCATGGCAGGGTCGCGCCGCATTCACGGGGGCTAAGGCCATGGACCACGAGTTCCTCATCATCGGCGGTGGCATCGGCGGGGTCTCGGCAGCGGCCACGCTGTCGGCCCTTGGCCGCGTGCTGCTGGTCGAGGCCGAGGATCACCTTGCCTACCATGCCTCGGGCCGCTCGGCCGCGATGTACGAACCCCGCTATGGCAGGCCTGCCGTGGTGGAGTTGTCGCTCGCCTCGGGCGACCTGTTCCGCAGCCTGCCGGGGCTTCTGTCCGACCGCGGCCTGATGGTCCTTTGCGGGCCGGGCGAAGAGGCCGCCCTTGCTGCCGACGCCGCTGCGATGCACCTGACACCCATCTCGGTGGCCGAGGCGAGGGCGATGGTCCCCATCCTGAACCCCGCCGCCGTTACCGCCGCCGCGTATTCGCCCGAGGCCTGGGATATCGACACCGACATGCTGTTGCAGCACTTCGCGAAGATCGCCCGAGGCAACGGCGCGCAGATCGTCACAGGCGCGCGCGTGACCGCGCTGACCCGCGACGGCACCGGCTGGCGGGCGGACTGGACCAGCGGCAGCACCACCGCCCGCATCGTCGTGAACGCCGCCGGGGCCTGGGCCGACACGGTGGCCGCCATGGCCGGGATCACACCGCTCCGACTCATCCCGCATCGCCGCTCGATGGCCCGCCTGCCCGCCCCCGGCGGGCATGACGTCTCGACATGGCCGATGATCTTCGGTGCGGGCGAGACCTGGTACGCCAAGCCTGACGCGGGCGCCCTGATCGTATCGCCCGCCGACGAAGACCCGACAGACCCCCACGACGCCTGGGCCGACGACATGGTGCTGGCCGAGGGCCTGGCGCGCTACGAGGCGATGGTGACCGAACCCGTCACGCGGCTCCTGTCCAACTGGGCGGGCTTGCGCACCTTTTCCCCCGACCGCGTGCCGGTGATCGGCATGGCCCCGGCGGCGCCGGGCTTCTTCTGGCTTGCCGGACAGGGGGGATACGGCTTCCAGTCCTCCGCCGCCGCCGCGCGCCTTGCCGCCGACCTGATCGGCGGCACTCGCCCCGCCCTGCCCGCCGATCTGGTCGCGGCCTTGTCGCCTGCGCGCTTTTTCTGACACGGGAACCCGGTTGACGCTGTGCTGATCCAGTCCCTAGACTGCAGCCGGGGTCGTCATTTGGGGAAAACCGATGCCTGAGGGAAAGTCAAAACATCCCGGCCTGATCAAGGCCGCAACGCAGAACGTGGCCAGCCTGAAATCGCAGGTCAGCAAGGCTGGACCAGCACTGAAGGGCATCGTCGGGGCGGCAACCGGGCTGAAGTCGGCGGTCGACAGCAGTGAAAAGGCCTTCAAGGACCAGCTCGGCTACTGCGAGAAGGTGATCGAGAAATACGCCACCAAAGTCAACGAGATCGCCGAGATCGAGGAAGACCTGAAGGGTGCCAAGGGCGACAAGAAGGCCGAGGCTGAAATCCTGAAGAAGCACAAGAAGGCCGACGGCGAGGCCGACGAATTGCGCGAGGAGTACAACACCGCGGTGCAGGTGTTTGAAACCCTCAGTGACGTGATCAACGAGGCAACCGAGGCGGTCACGGCTGCAGTCGGCAAGTTCGAAGGCTTCAGCGCCGGAGGCGGGCGCGGTTGACGGCCGGTTTCCGGTGTGCGGGCGGAATATCGCGGTCGGCATCCGAATGACGCGTGACAGCGCCGATTTCGCAGGGCAGCTTGCGGGCATGACTCGCACATTGCTTCTTGCCCTGATCCTTGTCCTTGCCGCCTGCGGCGGCATCCCGCGAGGGCCGCGCGAACGCCCCGCCGCGCCGGTTCCCGCCTCTGTCGTGACCGAGCCGAACTTCGGCGACCTCGACCCCCACAAATGGGGCGCGCGTGATCCCTCCGACTATGCCGTCCACGGCACCGACACCTCTCGCTTCCAGACCTCGATCGACTGGCGTCTGGCCCGGTCGAACGGCGTGAACTTCGCCTTCATCAAGGCGACCGAGGGTGGCGACCTCGTGGACCCGATGTTCAAGACCAACTGGCGCGCGGCGCGGGCGGCGGGGGTGCATGCGGGGGCCTATCATTTCTGGTACCACTGCCGCCCGGGCAACGAACAGGCGCGCTGGTTCATTGCCCACGTGCCGCGCAGCCCCGATGCCCTGCCCCCGGTGCTCGATATCGAATGGACGCCTTTCTCGCCGACCTGCACTCGGCGCACGCCGACGGATGAACTATTGAGCGAGACGCAAGCCTTCATCAACATCGTCGCGCGCCACTATGGCCAGCGGCCCATCATCTATGTCTCGCCGGACATCTACCGGGAACGCGACCTTGACCGTCTGAACGGGGTCGACTTCTGGCTGCGCTCGGTCGCGGGACACCCGCACGAGGTCTATCCCGGCCAGCGCTGGACCTTCTGGCAATACACCGGGTCTGGCCTGATCCCCGGCATCGCGGGGAAGGCCGACATCAATGCGTTCAACGGCAACGCGGAGGCCTGGGCGGCCTGGCTCGCGTCGCAGGCGCGTTAGGCGGAACAGGTCCGCGCATGGCCGACGCGGTGGGGGGGCGCGTTGCAGCCTCTCAGACCGGGCGCCCTTGCAGCAGCACCGGCAGATCGCCGGTCAGGCCCGCCGCCGCGCGGATGAAGCCCCGGCGCAGGCCGGGGCTGCGTGTCACCGCGCCCATTCCCAGATCACGCAAGCCCCGCAACAGCGGATTGTCGTTCGAGAACAGACGGTTCACCATGTCCATCCCCAAGGCCAGCGCCGTCGTGTCGAACCGCCGCCAATGCTGATACCGCGCCAGCACATCCGCCGCGCCGATGTCCTCGCCGCGCCGCGCGGCCAGCGTCAGCACCTCGGCCAGCGCCGCCACATCGCGGAACCCCAGGTTCAGCCCCTGCCCCGCGATGGGATGCACGCCATGCGCCGCGTCCCCCACCAGAACCAGCCGCGCCATCGCATAGCGGTCGGCCAGCGACAGGCTGAGCGGATAGGTGAACCGCTTGCCCGTCAGCCGCACCTCGCCCAGGAAGTCGCCGATGCGCAGACGCAAGGCCGCCAGATAATCGGCATCCGGCAGGGCCTGGATCACGGCGGCATGGGCATCCGTCTCGCTCCACACGATGGACGAGCGGTTGCCCGACAGTGGCAGGATCGCCAGCGGCCCCTCGGGCATGAAGAACTGGTGCGCGATGCCGTTGTGGGGAAGTGCATGTTCCACCGCCGTCACCAGCGCGGTCTGGCCATAGACCCAGCCCTGCCGCCCGATCCCCGCCCGCTGCGCGGTCCCGGACGCACGCCCGTCGCAGCCCGCGATCATCCGCCCGGTCAGTACCCGGCCACCGGCCAGCGTCACGCTGGCCAGGGCCGCGCCCACCGACTGCGCCACCACGGTTTCACCCGACAGAAGCGTGATCTTCGGTTCGGCCTCCATCGCGCGGCGGAAAGCCGCATAGAGGAACCGATCCTCGACCATGTGGCCCATCGGTCCTTCCTCGATCTCGGCGGCATCGAAATGAAGGAACAGGGGCGATGCACCCGCACCCGCGCGCCCGTCGCTGGCCTTGATGGCCAGGATCGGCTGCGCCCGGTCCGCCAGGTCGGACCAAACTCCGATGGCCGTCAGCAGCCGCCGCGACGCCACCGCCAGCGAATAGGCCCTCCCGTCGAACCCCGCCTCGCCCCGCGCGGGTGCGGGACGCGCGTCGATCACCACCGAGGTCAGCCCCCCCTGCGCACAGGCCAAGGCCAGCGCCGGGCCGTTCAGGCCCCCGCCCACGATCAGGATATCCGCGTCCGGTCCCATGTTCCCAGATATGACCCCCGGCAACGGATTGTCCATGCGCCCTCGTGCCGCTACCCTTCACCCCGGGTGAAGCGGGGTGACGGCATGGCGCAGAACTGGCTCTGGATGACGGCGGCGGATCTCGGGCGCGGCATCGCCGCGGGGCGCATCAATGCGATGGAACTGACCGAGGCCTTTCTGGATGCCGCGGGCGCACACGAACTCGGCCCCCGCATCTATGCCCGGCTGACCCCGCGCCGCGCGCGCAGCATGGCGATGGCCGCCGCCGACCGCGCCAAGGCGGGCCGCCGGATCGGGCCGCTGGACGGCGTGCCCCTGTCGTGGAAGGACAACATCGACGCCAGCGGGGCGGCCTGCGAGGGTGGAACGGCCCTGCTGAAGGGCCGCATCCCGACCGAGGATGCGACCATCCTGCACAC
>JBJXFU010000133.1:0-3822 GCA_046155885.1 Paracoccaceae bacterium | reverse complement strand
GATCGTCCGCCGCGCCGACCCGGCTGAAAATCTGGCTGACCAGCCCGATATGCGCGCTGTCGGCCGGCACGAAGCACCCCGCCTGCGCCAGCAGCGCAATCAGCGCGTTCTGCCGCAGGAAGGTGGACTTGCCCCCCATGTTCGGCCCGGTCAGCAGCCAGATCGCCGGGGTCGCGCCCTCCGTCAGCGCGCAGTCGTTGGCCACGAACCCCCGACCCTCGCGCCGCAGTGCGCGCTCCACCACCGGGTGCCGCCCTCCCGTGACGGTGAAGGCGCGGCTCTCGTCCACCTTCGGCTCGCACCACCCCTCGCCCCTCGCCAGATCGGCGTTGGCCGCCGCCACGTCGATCACGGCCAACGCCCGCGCCGCCGCCCCGATCCGCGCCGCCTCGGCAAGAACCGCCCCGATCAGGCCGGAACAGAGCCGCTTTTCGATCTCGACCGCCCGGTTCCCCGCATTCAGGATCTTCGTCTCCATCCCGCTCAGCGCCACGGTCGTGAACCGCAACAGGTTCGCCGTCGTCTGCCGGTGGACGAAGGTCTCGCTCAGGGGCGGCGCCAGCATCCGCCCCGCATGCGTGTCGGTCGTCTCGATGTAGTAGCCCAGCACGTTGTTGTGCCTGATCTTCAGGCCGCCGATCCCGGTCAGCGCCCGGTACTCCCCCTCCATCCGCGCGACCACCCCCCGGCCCTCGTCCCGCAGCTCCCGCACCTCGTCCAGTTCCGCGTCATGCCCCGCCGCGATGAACCCCCCGTCCCGCGCCAGGATCGGCGGCGCCTCGACCAGTGACGCGGCCAGAAGCCCGGCCAGCGCCTCGTGCCCCGCCAGGTCCCGCGCCGCCGCCGCCAGATGCCCCGGCACCTCCGCCCCCGCCAGCCGCCCCGCGATCCCCGCCGCCGCCGCCAACCCGTCCCGCACCGCCGCCAGATCGCGCGGCCCGCCCCGGTCCAGCGCCAGCCGCGACAATGCCCGGTCCAGATCGGGCACAAGCCGCAGCCCCTCGCGCAGGTCGCCGCAAAGCCCCGCCTCCGCGACCAGCGCCCTGACCGCCGCCAGCCGCCCCCCGATCTCGCCCGGATCGCGCGAAGGCGAAGCCAGCCGCCGCTCCATCAGCCGCCCGCCCGCCGCCGTCACCGTCCGGTCGATGGCGGCCAGAAGCGACCCCTCGCGCCCGCCCGCGAAACCCTGCGCAATCTCCAGATTCCGCCGGGTCGCGGCGTCGATCAGCACCGTCGCGCCCGCCAGGTCCTGCACCGGCGGACGAAGCAGCGGCAGCTTGCCCCGCTGCGTCAGCTCCAGATAGGCGACGATCCCGCCCATCGCCGCCGCCTCGGCCCGCGAAAACGTCCCGAACCCGTCCAGCGTTGTCACCCCGAACAACGCCGCCAGCCGCCTCACCGCACCGTCGCTGTCGAAGGCCGACCGCGCCAGCGGCGTCAGCGCCGCCCCGGCCTCGGCCACCACCCCCCGCGCCGCCTCTTCCCGCGCCTCGCTCACCAGCACTTCGCTGGGCGCAATTCGACCCAATTCCGGCCCAAGCCGCACTAATGGGCAGACCATCACCCGCAACTCGCCGGTCGAGATATCCGCCCAGGCCAGCGCCCCTTCGTCACGCACCTCGGCCCAGGCCGCCAGGAAGTTGTGCCGCCGCGCCTCCAGCAGCGCCTCCTCGGTCAGCGTCCCGGGGGTGACCAGCCGCACCACCTCGCGCCGCACCACCGCCTTCGCGCCGCGCTTCTTCGCCTCGGCCGGGTCCTCGACCTGCTCGGCAATGGCGACGCGGAACCCCTTGCGGATCAGCGCCAGCAGATAGCCCTCGGCGGCATGCACCGGCACCCCGCACATCGGAATGTCCTGGCCAAGATGCTGCCCCCGCCTGGTCAGCGCGATGTCCAGCGCGGCGCTCGCCGCCTCGGCATCCTGAAAGAACATCTCGTAGAAGTCGCCCATCCGGTAGAACAGCAGCGCCCCGGGATGGGCCGCCCTGATCTCCAGATACTGCGCCATCATCGGCGTCACGATGTCGGACAAGGGCTCCCCCGGGCATTGGTCTGCCGAGCCTATCGAAGACCCTCAGGGGGGAAAAGCCGCCTCTCCTGCGTGCCTTCCCCTCTCCCCTCGGGGAGAGGGCAGGGTGAGGGGGGGCAGCCCGTGCTCAGTGCAGGAACGCCGCCTCCGCCCCCCAGACTTCCTTCACCCGCGCATCCCGCCCGCAGGCCTTGCGGTAGAAGACATAGGCATTGGCCTTGGATTTCGGCCCCCGCCGCGTCAGCACCAGCTCGTCCTTCAGGTAATAGTCCTGATGGTACTCGTCGGCCGCCGTGAACGCCCCCGCCGCCAGCACCGGCGTCACGATCTTCCGTCCCAGGACCTTCTCGCCTTCGGCAATCGCCGCCTCGGCCGCCGCCTTCTGCGCGTCGTTGCGAACGAAGATCGCAGTCCGGTAACTGTCGCCCCGGTCGCAGAACTGTCCGCCCGCGTCGGTCACATCGACCGACCGCAGGAACAGCCGCACCAGCTCGGCATAGCTCACCTTGTCCGCGTCGAAGGTGATCTCGACCGCCTCGTAATGCCCGGTGCCGCCGGCGCTGACCTCTTCATAGGTCGGGTTCGCCGTCGTGCCGCCGGTGAAGCCCGAGATGGTCTTCGCCACCCCCGGCACCTTGTCGAAGTCGGATTCGACACACCAGAAGCATCCGCCCGCGAAGACCGCCTTTTCGGCACGGGCGGGTAACGCGGCAAGAAACGCCAGCAGCATCGCGGTCAGAAGGGCGGTCAGGCGCATGGTCGTCTCCCAAAGGTTCCAGCGCACATTGACCTTCGCCATCCGGCGCTCCAGTCACCTCCCCGTGACCTCACCCTTACGTGACAAGCGGCCTTTTCCTTCGCCGCCGCCCGCCCTAGCCTTGGCCCGCCAGAAGGACGCCAGCATGACCGACCACGCCTCATCCCACGAAAGCGAAGAAGACGCCCGCAACGAGGCGATCCTGATCTGGGTCAGCGGCGCGCTGGTTCCCCGGGCACAGGCGACGGTCAGCGTCTACGATTCCGGCTTCATGCTGGGCGACGGGGTGTGGGAAGGCATCCGGCTCTACAACGGCCGCTGGGCCTTCCTCGACGAACACGTCGCGCGGCTGTTCGAGGCGGCCAAGGCCATCGACCTCGACATCGCCCGCACCCCCGGCCAGGTGGCGCAGGCGGTGCGCGACACCCAGGCCGCGAACGCGATGATGACCGACGCCCATGCCCGCCTGATGGTCACCCGCGGGGTGAAGTCGCGGCCCTTCCAGCACCCGCGCCTGTCGCGGCAGGGCCCGACGATGGTGATCATCATGGAACATTCGCGCCCCAGGCTGCCCCGTCCCATCCGCCTTGCCACCGTGCCGCACCTGCGCGGCCTGCCGATGACCCAGGACCCCCGGCTGAACAGCCATTCCAAGCTCAACTGCATCCTCGCCTGCATCGCCGCCGAAAAGGCGGGTGCCGACGAAGCGCTGATGCTCGACATCCACGGCTTCGTGAACACCACCAACGCCTGCAACTTCTTCATCGTCCGCAAGGGCGAGATCTGGACCAGCACGGGCGACTACTGCATGAACGGCATCACCCGCCAGAAGGTGCTCGACCTCGCCCGCGCCAACGGCATCACGGCGCGCGAAAGGAACTTCTCGCTGGTCGATGTGTACTCGGCCGCTGAAGCCTTCCTGACCGGCACCTTCGGCGCCCAGACGCCGGTGGGCGTGGTCGACGGGCGGGTGATCGGGTCCGGGGGGATGGGTCCGGTGACCGAGCGCATCCGCGGCCTCTACAAGGCCTTGGTC
>JBJXFU010000109.1:0-11913 GCA_046155885.1 Paracoccaceae bacterium | reverse complement strand
GCTTCTTCTTCATCGCATCGCGAAGACCGAGAAAGGCGGGCTGCTTCGGCATCGGCGCGGCTCCTTGCAGGGTTGCCCAAGCCTACCAGATCACACCGAAAGTGGCAGGTTCTTCAGACGTTCCCTAAGCTCTGTCGATATTGTCGCTGCCGCAAGAAATGGAACAGCTCAAGATGTCGCAGTCCAGGTCGGTGGGTTTGGAGGTTCACTGATCGGTGCGGAAGCAGGCGCGGCAGCCATAGGATGGGTCGGCGGAGCGGCTTTCGGCCCTCCTGGCGCAGCAATAGGTGCCCTTTTCGGCGCAGTAGGCGGTGCATGGCTTGGCGAGAGAAAGGTCGAAGAAGCCATAAGGAACCTGGATGCTATCAATGATCAGGTGGGCACAATTCTAGCCGACAGCGGGTTGATTGACCTGCTATTCGCCGGTGATCAGGAGCCGGATTTGAAGAGATTGGTCCATGAGTTCACCAAGAAGGCCATGAACCAGTATCAATATCCGGACATGGTCGATGCCGCGCGAGCGTTGAATGACTGGAACAGTAGTCATCCAAACATCCCAAGAACGCCGACTTCAGACCTGCCGTTTGTCACGAATGAAGACATTCTCAATCTGGAAAACGCGCTGGGCGGCAGGTTCACCGCGGGTCCGGGCGGCGCTCCGGTAGGCCACTATCAGACGATCAATACGCCGGCGGGCGTGAAGACCGTCAGGGCTGGAGCCTCGTATCTCGATGCCATGCGCCATGCGGGGGGGGCCAACAACGGGGACGGACGGCCCAGCGGTTCCTCTCCGAACTCGAAGTCGCCTGGGGAAACCAAGAAGGCAGGCGACGCAAACCAGAAGAGCCTGGGCGGCACTTCTTTCTCCGGGTCGTACCATACCGACAAGACCTACAAGGACATCGCCGACGGCAAGATGAAGGTCGGCCTGCCCATCCTTCTCGACCTCGACGGCGACGGGGTGCGGATCACCGAACTCTCCCGCTCGACGCGGTTCTTCGACGGGTCGGGCGATGGCCTGAGGGAGCGGACGGCGTGGGCCGCCGCCGGGAACGGGGTGCTGTTCTACGACCCCGACGGGCGCAACGCGATCACCGAGAAGCGGCAGTACGTGTTCACCGAGTGGAACCCGACCGCCCAAGGCGACATGGAGGCGCTGCGGTCGGTGTTCGATACGAACGGCGACGGCAAGCTGACCTCGGCCGACGCGGACTTCACGAAGTTCAAGGTGCTGGTGACGAATGCCGACGGGTCCTCGACCGTCCGCACGCTCGCCTTCCTCGGGATCACCGAGATCAACCTGACGGCGGACGCGACGAACATCGTGCTGCCGGATGGATCGACCATCACCGGGCAGACGACGTTCAAGTATTCGAACGGCACGACCGGGACGTCGGCCGACAACCCGGCGCGGCGGCGGCGGCACCTGCCCCCCGAAGCGGCCCGGGGCGCGGCCCGGGGCGCGGCCCGGAGCATGGCCCGGAGCCTGGGCGGGTATCCCGTACATTCCGCTTGAAAAGCTCCGGCATCGGGCGCATCTAGGGCCCGCCCCGCGGCTACCGGCGGGGTAACGCAAGTCGGAGTGACCATGGCCAAGGAAGAGATGCTCGAATTCCCCGGTACCGTGAAGGAACTCCTGCCCAACGCGACGTTCCGGGTCGAGCTCGAAAACGGCCATGAGATCATCGCGCACACGGCGGGAAAGATGCGCAAGAACCGCATCCGCGTCCTCGCGGGCGACAAGGTGCAGGTGGAAATGACGCCCTATGACCTCAGCAAGGGGCGGATCAATTACCGCTTCAAGTAGGCGTCCGACCTACCTCTCCGCAGTGAACCTCGCCATCGGCACCCGGGTTCCGGAGCGGCCGGTCCGGAAGCCCGGCGCGGGCGGTCCGCCCGCCCCGTACCCCGCGGCGGGAGCCTTTGCCCGCTGTCCGCGTACCCTGCCATGACCTTTCGGACCGCCGGAGAGGGCCGGATCGCGGGCCCGAAAGACGCCTTGCCAACGACGCCGTCCGCCGCGACGCCCCGGCCCCGTCTCGTACTCGGGTCAGCCAGCCGGCGCCGCCTGGACCTTCTGGCGCAGATCGGCTTCGTGCCCGGTGAGGTCCGCGCCGCCGAACTGGATGAAGCACCCTTCGCCGGCGAGGTCCCACGCGCCTATTGCCTTCGCGTCGCGCGCGAGAAGGCCGACGCGCTGTCCGGCGCCGCCCGCCTGCACCCTTCCGCCTTGCCGGACCCAGCATCCCCATTGACGAAGGACGGCGACGGCGAGGTGCTGCTTTGCGCCGACACGACCGTCGCCATCGGCCGCCGGATTCTCGGAAAGCCCGGCGACGAGGCCGAGGCGCGCCGATTTCTGACGGCCTTGTCCGGCCGGCGCCACCGTGTGCTGACCGCGGTCGTCGTCCGTCGCGGCGCGCGCAGCTGGGAGCGTGTTGTGGAGACGACCGTCAAGGTGCGTGCCCTCACCGAAGGCCAGATCGCGGCCTATCTCGCCAGCGGCGAATGGCGCGGCAAGGCGGGCGGCTACGCCATACAGGGCCGCTTCGGCGCGCATGTCACATGGCTCCAGGGGTCGTTCAGCGGCGTGGTCGGTTTGCCGCTTGCCGAAACCGCCGGGCTGCTGGATGCGGCGGGATTGAGCCTGTCGGCGCAGGAAGAGGTGCGATGAAGGGTCGGGTCGCGATCCTCGGGCGGTTTCTCGGACGGGAAGCCGCCGCGCTGGTCGAGAACGGGCGGCTCGAGGACCTGATCGTTGCGCCGCCCGACGGGTCCCCGCCGGGCGCGGGCGCCGTCTTCCGCGCCCTTCCCGACCGGCCGGCGAAGGGACAGGGCGGCGTCTTTCTTCGGCTGCCCGGGGGCGTGTCCGGCTTCCTGCGCGAAACCGGCGGGATCGCCCCCGGCCGGCCGGTCATCGTTCAGGCTACGGGTGTGGCCGAGCCCGGCAAGGCGGCGCCCCTGACGCGGCGGGTGGTCTTTACCGGCCGGCTCGCCATCGTCACCCCCGGTGCGCCCGGGCGGAACATTTCGCGCCGGGTCCGCGATGCGACCGACCGTGCGCGGCTTGAGGCGGTCCTCGCCGGCCTGCCGGGCGGCGAGGAACCGGGCCTGATCCTCCGTGGCGCCGCGCGATCGGCGGAAGCCGGAGAGATCGCGGCCGAAATCGCCGCGCTTACCGACCTTTGCGCCCGTGTCATGTCCGACCTGACAGGGCCTCCGGAACTTCTGCTTGACGCGCCTGACCCGCATGAACGGGCGCGACGCGACTGGTCCGACCCGCCTCCGGATGCGGTTGAATCAGGCGATGGCGCTTTCGCCGACCTGGGCATCGACGGCATGGTTGCGGACCTCCTCCTGCCCGGGGTGGCGCTTGCCGGCGGCGGGTCGATGACGATCGAACCGACCCGGGCGCTTATCGCGGTCGATGTGAATACCGGCGGTGACATGTCGGCCGCGGCCGGGCTGAAGGCCAACATCGCGGCCGCCCACGACCTGCCGCGCCAGCTCCGGCTGCGCGGGCTTGGCGGGCAGATCACCGTCGACTTTGCGCCGATGCCGAAACGCCACCGTCCGCAGATCGCCGAGAAGCTGCGCGCGGCATTCCGTGCAGCAGGCGATGACGTGACCCTTGCCGGCTGGACGCCACTCGGCAATTTCGAGCTGCAGCGGCGGCGCGACAGCCTGCCGCTTGCCCGCGCGATCGCCGTGGCCGGAACCGGGGAACCGGGCCCGTGACCTGCCCGATCTGCAAACGCCCGGCCGACATGCGCTACCGCCCCTTCTGTTCGCGGCGCTGCGCCGATGTCGATCTCGGGCGGTGGCTGACTGGCTCTTACGTGGTTCCCGGCGATACGCTCGAAGGTCCTAGGGCTCGGGACCCGGAAGCGGAGGAACCTCCGGACGACCCGCCCGGGCCGGATCGCGGGAGGCCCGGCTAGGGGCGCGACTTCCCTCTGGACAGGCCCCGCCCCCTCGCCTAAGAAGCCGAAGCCCTCGGGCCCAGGTAGCTCAGTCGGTAGAGCAGCGGATTGAAAATCCGCGTGTCGGTGGTTCGATTCCGCCCCTGGGCACCATAAATTTCAACTAGTTGGCTAGACGCGTGAAGATCCCTGGTCACGATCTAGTCACTCTTTTGGCGGTCGGTGCCGTTGTGGATCTAGGGATCCCCCGTTCGAGCCGGGGAGGCGGTACCATGAAATCAACGGGTTAGTTTAAACGATCGCAGTTTCGGCAACTCTGAGTCTCCCTTTAGTCGCAGGGCCGAGGTTGCGGCCAGATCGTGATTGGACTTGCCCGTTTCTGCCGCGAGGCACTCGCGGCCTTGCGTGCCGGGGGGGTGAGAGCGGATTGCCCGGCGCCTGCCGAAGCCATCGGGAATTCCACGCGCGCACCGCCGGTAGGCCATGGGCGGGATACGCGGAGAACGCCATGCCCAAGCGACCCAGTTCGGCAGTCTCACATCACCCCGATCAGGGTGGCGGGCTTGACGCGCGACCGGGAACCTGCGGATCGGTCGGGGCGTCGTGTCCGGCCGCCTTTGGCAGGAACCGCCCGCCGGTCCGCCGGCCGCGCCGACCGGTCGGTCCTTTGTTGCGAAAGGTGGATGAAGGGGTTTGCCACCCCGCTGCGGGTCTTCTAGGCATTTGGCCAGGGAGTGCCGGCCGCCGGGCACACGCTGTGCCTTGGCTGGCGCAAGAGGCGGCCAATCCACCGGGTGTGGACGGCCCGGCATGGCAAGGATGGACGAATGGCAGCTGACGCGCTCCCGGCGGAGCAACGGGGTAGTGGTGGATTGAGGATGAAACGGCTTCTGTTCGCGGCCCTGGCAGCTGGCGCGGTGCAGACCGCTGTGGCGATTGCCGACACTGCTGAGGGCGGCGCGCTTCCCGGCATGACCTGGGACGGAATCGTTGCCGAGGCACGGGGCGGCGAGGTCACCTGGTTCATGTGGGGCGGCGCCGACAACATCAACAGCTACGTGACCGGCTATGTCGCGGGCATCCTGAAGGACCGCTACGACATCACGCTGAATCAGGTGCCTCTGACCGACACGGTCGAGGCGGTGAACATCGTCCTGGGCGAGAAGGAAGCCGGGGTGAGCGATGCCGGCAGCGTCGACCTGATATGGATCAACGGCGAGAACTTCCGCACCATGAAGCAGGGCGGGCTCGCCTGGTGCGGCTATGTCGGGAAGCTGCCCAACAACGCGTTGGTGAACTGGGAAAACGCGGCTATCGCCAACGATTTTGGCGTTCCGGTGGACGGGTGCGAAGTACCGTGGAGCCGGGCGCAGTTTGCCTTCGCCCATGACAGCGCACGGACCCCGGACCCGCCGCGGTCGATCTCCGATCTGCTCGGCTGGGTGAGAGAATACCCCGGTCAGTTCACCTATCCCGCGCCGCCGGACTTCAACGGTTCGGTCTTCGTGCGGCATGTATTCTACCACGCCGCGGGCGGGGCGCGGGACCTGCAGGGCGATTTCGATCAGGCGAAGTTCGACGCCATCGCGCCGAAGGCCTGGGCGATCCTGAACGGGATGAAGCCGTACCTGTGGCGCGAAGGGCGGACCTATCCGACCTCGGTCGCGCGGATGAACGAACTTTTCGCCAACCGGGAGGTGGCTCTGACCTTCAACTACGACCCCTCGCAATTCGGCATCGCCGTGGAAAGCGGGATTTTTCCCGATACCGTGCGAAGCTACGGACTGGCGGACGGAACGATCGGGAACACCAGCTACACGGTCATCCCGTTCAACTCGCCGAACAAGGCGGCTGCGATGGTGCTGCAGAACCTTCTTCTGTCCGGCGAAGCCCAGCTGGAGAAAGCGAGACCCGGGGTCTGGGGGGCGAGCCCCGGGATCGAGATGGACCGCACGGATGCCGATATCCGGGAGGCCTTCGCGGCGCTGTCCGCCCATCCCTCTGTGGTGCGGGCGGACGAACTTGCGAAGAACGCCCTGCCGGAACTGCAGGCGGACTGGATTGCTGCCATCGAGAAGGGCTGGCTTGAAAACGTTGGCGGATAGCCTGGGCGCCCCCCGGGCGCGCCCCTGGACCGGAAGGCGGCGGGACCCGCGTTGGCCGGCTGGAGGTGGCATCCCGGAGTGGCGCATGAAGCCCGGGCGGACATGACCGATCGGCTGAAGATCTTCCTGCTGCTTTCGCCCGCCATGATTGTCGTCGGGGTGCTGTTTTTCGGCGGGCTGGCGGTCGGCGTGCTCAGGTCCTTCAGCTACATGCCAGTCGCCGGGCTGACCGAACCGAACCTGGACGCCTACCGCGCGATCCTGTCATCGGGGACATTCCGGCAGTCGTTCCTTCTGACTTTCCACATCGCACTCACCTCGACGCTGATTTCTGCGGTGATCGCGGTCGCCGCGGCGCTTCTTCTGCGACGGTCGTTCTCCGGGCGCGGGACGGCGATCTTTTTCTTCCAGCTCAACCTAACGGTTCCGCATATCGTCGGTGCCCTGGGTATCCTCTACCTTTTCTCGCAGTCCGGCAGCTTCGCGCGCCTGGCCTACGCGGCGGGCATGATCGAAGCGCCGGCCGGGTTTCCGGCGCTGATCTTCGACCCCTACGCCATCGGCATCATCCTTCACTATGTCTGGAAGGAGGTGCCGTTCATCGGCGTCGTCGTGCTGGCGCAGATGCGGACGGTGGGGGAGGATTACGAAAGCGTCGCGCGCAGCCTCGGCGCCAGCCGCTGGCAGGCGTTCCGGCACGTGCTTCTGCCGCTTGTCTTTCCTGGCCTTCTCTCCGCAAGCGCGATCGTCTTCGCCTTCACCTTCGGGGCTTACGAGATTCCTGCGTTGCTTGGCGCGAGCCACCCGCAGGCGCTTCCGGTGCTGGCCTACCGGTCCTATACCGACGCGGACCTCGCCACGCGGCCGCAGGCGATGGCGATGGCCGTGGTTATCGCCCTTCTGTCGGGGGCGATGATCTGGCTCTACCTGCGCGTCACCCGCGCCGCGGTGCGCTCGTGACCGGCGATCCCCGCTGGCCCCGCCGGCTGCGCGCACTGGCGGTCAGTGTCCTGTTTTTGTGGCTGGTGCTGCCGTTGGTGCCGCTTTTCATCTGGTCCTTCGCGCGGGGCTGGCGCTTTCCGGATATCCTGCCGCAGGAGTGGTCGCTTCAGGCCTGGGAGTTCGCGTTTTCGGCCCGCTCCGGGGTCCTGGAAAGCCTCGGGCTGACTGCAGGAGTGGCAGTGGCAACAACCGTCCTGTCGGTCCTTGCTGGCGTTCCGGCGGGCCGAGCGCTGGGGCGTTTCCGGTTCCGGGGAAAGGCGGCGGTCGAGCTGGTCCTGCTCGCGCCGGTGATCGTGCCCGGGATCGCTGTGGCGCTTGGCATCCATTCGGTGTTCATCGGCCTTGGCCTGACCAACACCGTCGCCGGCGTGGTGCTTGTCCATCTGATCCCGACGCTGCCCTACATGACGCTGCTCATGGCGGGTACCTTTGCCAACTTCGATCCGGCTTTCGAACAGCAGGCGCGCTGTCTTGGCGCATCGCCCGTTCAGGCCTTTGTCCATGTGACACTGCCCTCGATCCTGCCGGGGCTGGTCGTTGGTGCGCTGTTCGCGTTCCTGGTATCGTGGAGCCAATACGTTCTGACGCTGCTGATTGGGGGGGGCCGTGTCATCACCCTGCCGCTTCTGCTTTTCACCCACGCGGCCTCGGGGCGGAACGACATCGCCGCAGCCGTCGGTCTGATCTATATCCTGCCGGGCATCGTTTTCCTGATCTTCACGTCCCGCCATCTCACGGGAAAAGGCGTCGCGGCCCGGGGGCCGGGGCGGCTATGACTGCTGTCGTCCTGAAAGGCCTGACCAAGACCTACCCGGGCGCCGGTTCGCCTGCGCTGGAGGGGCTTTCACTCGAGATCCGATCGGGCGAGCTGACCGCGCTGCTTGGTCCTTCGGGCTCTGGCAAGTCCACCGCCCTGAAGATGATCGCGGGGCTTCTTGAGCCCACCGCCGGCGACATCGTGTTCGACGGCCGGTCCGTTCTGCGCGATAAGCCCGAGAACCGGGGCGCGGTGATGGTGTTCCAGAACCAGCTGCTTTTCCCCTATCTGAGCGTGACCGAGAACGTGGGCTTCGGGCTTCGGATGCGGAATGTGCCGAAGGCCGAGATCGCACGGCGCGTGGACGAGATGCTGGCGCTGGTGTGCTTGCCCGACCTGGGCGCGCGGCGGCCGTCCGAGCTGTCGGGCGGCCAGCGGCAACGCGTGGCACTGGCAAGGGCGCTGATCGTGGCCCCGAAAGTTCTCTTGCTCGACGAGCCCCTATCCAGCCTTGACGCGCATCTTCGGGCCGAGATGCGCGACCTGATCGGCGCTGTCCAGAAAGCGCTCGGGATCACCACCATCTTCGTCACGCACGACCAGGAAGACGCGGTGGTACTGGCCGATCGCGTGGCCCTTGTCCTCGGTGGACGGCTCCGGCAGTTCGACGTTCCGGACGCCTTCTTCCGGCGCCCCGCCGACCGCGAGGTGGCGCGGTTTTTCGGGGGGACGAACTTCCTGTGCGGCGTCTCGGCGGGCGGCGCGTTCGATTGCGCGATCGGGCGCCTGGTGCTGCGGGACGGGGCGCCCCCCGGGCCAGGGACGGTAACGGTCCGGCCCGAGGCGATCCGACTTGGGCGGGCGGAGGCGAACACCCTTTCGGCCCGGGTCGAGGAGTGCGTCTATCTTGGCACCCGGACGCGGCTGATCCTGGGGATTGGCGGTGAACGGATCGAAGCGGTGCTGCCGCCCGACCTCGTCCTGGGGGTCGGGCCGGGCGACTCGGTCGCTGTGAACCTTCCCCCGGAAAGTCTGTGGGTGATCGAGGCGGGACCCTAAGAAGCGCGGGCCCTGCGCGGCGCGAGGGCGCCGCCCGGTCGGAAGGCGAACCGCTCGCGCCCTGGCCAGGCAGGTGGGCGTCCGATCGGCGCGGTCGGGCGGAGCGCAGCGGAAAACCGCCGCCAGGACGCGGGCGAAAAGCCACAGATTGTGCGCTTTTTTGCCAACTTGCGGGCTGGGACCGCTGACAGATTGGCAATCGGCGTCAACCTTGGACGGTGGGTTCCGCGTCCGCGCCGGGGAGGAAGAACAAAGGCTTGAACAAGCCCGACAGCCATCCGCAACCGTGCCGGCCGCTCGTTTCGGTGATCGTCGTCAGCTACGGCACGCGCGACCTGACGGTGCGCGCGGTGACCAGCTCGCTTGCCGGAACTTCGCTGCCGGTCGAGGTGATCGTCGTCGACAACGGTTCCACCGACGGCACGGCCGATGCGATCACGGCGATCGGGAAGCCGGTCCGGCTGATCGCGCGTGGCCGGAACATCGGCTTCGGACGGGCTTGCAACCTTGCCTCGGAAGAGGCCCGGGGCCGCTACCTGCTGCTGCTGAACTCCGACACCGTCTGTCGGCCCGGCGCCATCGACAGGCTCGTCGCGTTCGCCGGGGCCAACCCGGGGGCGCGCATCTGGGGGGGGCGCACGCTTTATGAGGACGGAAGGCTGAACCCGAACTCCTGCTGGCGCGCCAAGTCGGTGTGGAGCCTTTTCTGCTCGGCCGTGGGTCTCAGCGCGGCGCTCCGAGGGTCAAGGCTGTTCAATCCGGAAACCTATCCCGACTGGCGGCGCGACACGGTGCGCGAGGTCGACATCGTCTCGGGCTGCTTTTTCCTGACGGAGCGGAGTTTCTGGCAGAGCCTCGGCGGGTTCGATCCGCGCTATTTCCTGTATGGCGAAGAGGCCGATTTCTGCGCCCGCGCCCGCCGCGCCGGGGCCCGGCCGCTGTTCACGCCCGAGGCGGCGATCGTGCATATCGAACAGGCCAGCAGCCGCTCGCCGGCAAGCCGTCTGGCCTATCTGCTGGCGGCGCAGATCACGCTGTGCCGCACACACATGCGCGGCCCGGCGCAGGCCCTGTCGGTGGGGCTGATCCGGTCGGGGGTGATGCTGCGCCTTGCCGTCTGGTCGGTTTGCCGCCTGGGTGGCGGAGGCCGGCGGGTCGAGGGCCTTTCCCGCTGGGCCGAGGTGGCGCGTCGCCGTACGGAATGGTGGAACGGCTACACCTGAGCGCGCCGGAGGCCTCCCGCCGGGCGGAGCTTTGCCGTTGCATTCCCCCCGCCCGCCCGGCGAAATGGCGCGGCTTGCTGAAATGGGGGGCGGTGCGATGGATCTGGCCGGGGTGGGGGGAACGGGGGTCTGGGTCGGCCGGGTCTGGCGCGAGGGGGTGGGGCCTTCGGTGGTGACGCTGCGCGGCGGGCGGGTGACCGACATCACCTCGCGTCGGGCGCCTACGCTGAGCCATCTTCTTGAAAAGGATGATATTCCCAGTGCAGTCGCCGCCGAGGAGGGCGCGGACCTGGGGCCGCTCGGACCGATCGTGGAGGCCAGTCGCGAGGCCGAGGGGAACGACCGGACGCGGCTTCTGGCGCCGTGCGACCTGCAGGCGGTGAAGGCCTGCGGGGTGACCTTTGCGCGGTCGATGATCGAGCGGGTGATCGAGGAGCGTGCGGCGGGCGATGCGGGGCGCGCCGCGGCCATCCGGGCGCGGGTGGCTCAGACCATCGGCGCGAGCCTGCGGGACCTTGTGCCCGGGTCGGACGCGGCGGGGCGGGTGAAGGAGATGCTGAAGGCCGAGGGGCTGTGGAGCCAGTATCTCGAGGTGGGGATCGGGCCGGATGCCGAGGTCTTCACCAAGTGCCCGCCGATGGCGGCGGTGGGTTGGGGGGCGGCGGTGGGGTTGCACCCGATCAGCCGGTGGAACAATCCCGAACCCGAGGTGGTGCTGGCGGTGGACAGCCGGGGGCGCATCCGGGGGGCGACGCTGGGCAATGACGTGAACCTGCGCGATGTCGAGGGGCGGTCGGCGCTGCTTTTGGGAAAAGCCAAGGATAACAACGCCTCGGCGGCGATAGGGCCGTTCATCCGGGTGTTCGACGAAGGCTTCGGGCTTGACAATGTGCGGCGGGCCGAGCTGACGCTGACGGTCGAGGGCATGGACGGGTTCCGCATGACGGGGCGGTCGTCGATGGCCGAGATCAGCCGCGATCCGGCAGATCTGGTGGCGCAGGCGCGGGGGCGGCACCACCAGTATCCGGACGGGTTCATGCTGTACCTCGGCACCATGTTCGCCCCGGTGCAGGACCGTGACGGCGAAGGGCAGGGGTTCACCCACCACCTGGGCGACGTGGTGACGGTCGGGGCGCCGGGGCTCGGGCGGCTGGTCAATACCGTGAGGCTGGCGACCGAGGCACCGGAATGGACCTTCGGGGCGGGGGCTTTGATGGGGAATCTGGCGGGGCGGGGGCTGCTGTAGGGTGTGGCGCGCAAGTGCGTGCGGGCGCTGGGTTAATCCGGCCCCGGGAGCATATCCGGCACGTATGCTGAGCGTATCCTGAACGTGTGTCCGACGTGCGTACGTCGGGATGCCGGGAAGGGCGTTAACCTTGATTGGCGAATCGCCCTTGGGGTGGCGAGGTGAACCCCGCCCTACCGTTTGAACGAATGCCCGACGTGCGCACTTTGGGGGTGCCGGAGGGGCGTTACAGCGCTTTGCGTTTTTCCGGCGCCGCATGCATCGCCCTCCCCTTGCCGGAACAGCTGCGAAGCGGCCCGGGCAGCATCCGTGCTGGTCAGGCGGAGGTTGGGGTCCGTTGGCGGTTCGGGCCGGTGAGGGCGGGACCGCCGGGTTTGCCTGCCGCGATGCGGCGCTGGTCGTTCGGGAGGGATAGGGGTTCGCCAGGGCTGACGGTGCGGGCTGGCATGCAGGGGCCGTCGCGCAGGGTCTTTCGGCCAGCGGTTCTGGCGCAGGGGGCGTCGCATCGGGCGGCGGCGCGGTTCGGGGTGAGTGCGGCGGGCGTGAGCCGCTGGCGGGCCCTGGTGCGCGGGGCGGGCGCGGTCCGGCCCGGACCTCT
>JBJXFU010000107.1:0-3515 GCA_046155885.1 Paracoccaceae bacterium | reverse complement strand
CAACGCGCCCCGGGCGCCGGCTGCTTGACGCCCCCGCCCCGCCCCCGCAAGCTTCGCCCCGGCAACAGGGAGGACGCGGGCAATGCGGGACTGGCTGGGGATGACCGCCGGCGCGCTCGGGCGCGGCATCGGGCGGGGCGGGATCGACCCGGTGGCGCTGACCGAGGCCTTCCTCGACGCCGCTGCCGGCCACCCCGACGGCGCCCGCATCTACGCCCGGCTGACGCCCGACCGGGCGCTGGCCGAGGCGCGCGCGGCGGCGGCGCGGGCGAAGGCGGGCCTGCGGCTTTCGCCGCTGGACGGGGTGCCGGTGTCGTGGAAGGATCTCTTCGACAGCGCCGGCACCGCCACCGAGGCCGGCTCGGCGCTGCTGGCGGGCCGGACCCCCGGGGCCGATGCCGCAGTCCTCGCCCGCGCCACGCTGCAGGGCCTTGTCTGCCTTGGCAAGACGCAGATGACGGAACTCGCCTTTTCGGGCCTCGGGCTGAACCCGGTCACGGCGACGCCGCCGAACGCCATCGACCCGGCCCGTGCGCCGGGGGGCTCGTCATCGGGCGCGGCGGTTTCGGTGGCGCTCGGCCTTGCCGCTGCGGCAGTGGGGTCCGACACCGGCGGATCGGTCCGCATCCCGGCGGCCTGGAACGGGCTGGTGGGGCTGAAGACCACGCATGGCCGGCTGCCGCTGGAAGGTGCCGTGCCGCTTTGCCCGCGCTTCGACACCGTCGGCCCCATCGCCCGCTCGGTCGAGGACGCGGCGCTGCTCTTCGCCGCGCTCGCTGGTGCGCGCCCGGCCGACCTGACCGGCGCGACGCTGAAGGGGGTCCGGCTTCTGGTTCCCGAAACCGCCGCCTTCGACGGCATCCGCCCCGAGCCGCTGGCGGCCTTCGAGGCGGCCGTCGCCCGGCTGCGCGAGGCGGGCGCGCAGGTCGGGCGCGGCGCCGCCCCGGAGGCGGCCGAGGCGCTGTCGCTTGCCGGCCCGCTTTTCACCGCCGAGGCCTGGGCCACCTGGGGAGAGGCCATCGACAAGGCGTCCGGGGGCATGTTCGCCCCGGTCCGCGACCGGTTCCGGCTGGGGCGGGACTACACGGCGGCCGACTTCATCCGCGCCTGGACGAAGCTCGACGCGCTGCGCGCTTCCTGGGCGGCGCGCACCGCCGCCTGGGACGCGGTGATCCTGCCCACCTCGCCGATCCTGCCGCCCGACACGGCGCGCTGCCTGTCCGATGCCGCCTATTTCGCCGCCGAGAACCTGCTGGCCATGAGGAACTCGAGGATCGGCAACCTGATGGGGCTTTGCGTGCTGACCCTGCCCGCCGGCGCCCCGATGTGCGGGATCAGCCTGATGTGCCCGCCGATGCGGGAAGAGCGTCTGCTGAGGCTCGGTGCCGCGGCCGAGGCGGCGCTGGGGTGATCGGGCGGCTCACCCCCCTCCGTCTGCAACCGCGTTCCGGCCCGTCCGTGACCAGAATGCCCGATCCGCGCGCCCTGCGCGGCGAAGCAGCCGTTTTTCTTTACCATTCCACGCGCGTTGTCTATAAATCACGCCCAAACGGGGCGCTACGACCCCGGGCAATGAGGCAGTCATGGCGTTTCCAGAGCGGTTCTCGGACCTGCCGGAATATGCGTTTCCGCGCCTGCGGAGGCTTCTTGACGCCTATCCGGCCGGCGGACCCGAAGGCGACACGATCGCGATGTCGATCGGCGAGCCGCGCCACCCGGTGCCCGGCTTCGTCGCCCCGATCCTTGCCGCCCATACCGCCGAGTTCGGCCGCTATCCCCCGAACGAAGGCGCGCCGGAGCTTCTGGCGGCGATCTCGGGCTGGCTGAAGCTGCGCTACAACGCCGACGTGACGCCGGACCGGATCATGGCGCTGAACGGCACCCGCGAGGGGCTTTTCGGCGCCTGCCTGGCGCTTTGTCCCGAGATGAAGGCGGGCCAACGCCCCGCCGTGCTGATGCCGAACCCCTTCTACCAGGCCTATGCCGCGGCCGCGCTCAGCGTCGGGGCGGAACCGGTCTATGTGCCGGCTACCGGGGATACCGGCTTCCTGCCCGACTATGCCGCCCTGCCGGCTGACATCCTGAACCGCACCGCGCTCGCCTACCTCTGCTCGCCCGCGAACCCGCAGGGCTCGGTCGCCCCGGCGAGCTATCTGGCCGACCTGATCCGGCTGGCCGGGCATCACGGGTTCACCCTGCTGGCCGACGAGTGCTATTCGGAAATCTGGCGCACCGCCCCGCCGCCCGGTGCGCTGGAAGTCGCGGGCGCGATGGGCGCCGATCCCGAAACCGTCGCCGTTTTCCATTCCCTGTCGAAACGCTCGAACCTCGCCGGCCTGCGCTCGGGCTTCGTCGCCGGCGGGCCCGAGGCGATCCGCCGCTTCCGCCAGTTGCGCAGCTACGGCGGCGCGCCCCTGCCCTTGCCCATCCAGCATGTCTCGGCCGCCGCCTGGTCGGACGAGGCGCATGTCGAGGCGAACCGCGCGCTTTATCAGGAGAAGTTCCGCATTGCCGACGAGGTTCTCGCGGGCGTGCCGGGATACCAGGGGCCGGAAGGCGGCTTCTTCCTCTGGCTCAGGGTGCGCGACGGCGAAGGCGCGGCGCTGAAGCTCTGGCGCGAGGCGGGGGTGCGGGTCCTGCCCGGCGCCTATCTCGGGCGCGACGCGGGGCCCGGAACCCAGGGGTCGGGCAATCCGGGGCGGGAATACATCCGGGTGGCGATGGTCGCGCCCCGGGACGAGATGCGGCGCGGGCTTGTCCGGCTTCGCGAGGGACTGTTTTCGTAAGGGAGAAGGCAAGAGTGGCGTCCTATCAGGCAAGACAGCGCGATCCGCTTCTCGACCAGTCGGTGCAGGCGGCGCTGGAGCGGCGCGGCAAGGAGCTTCTGGGGCTGTGCCTTCTGGGCGCGGGCGTCCTGACGGCGCTGCTTCTGATCAGCTATTCGCCCGACGATCCTTCGTGGCTGGCCGCGACCGACGCGCCGGCGAAGAACCTTCTGGGCCGTTTCGGCGCCTCGCTGGCCTCGCCCTTGTTCGTCATCGCGGGCTATGGCGCCTGGGGCGCGGCGCTGATCCCCGCCGCCTGGGGTCTGCGCTTCCTGTCGCACCGGGGCACCGAACGGGCGCTGAACCGCGCCATTTTCGCGCCGATCGCGGTGGCGGCGGTATCGGTCTATGCCTCGACCCTTGTCGCCGGGCGCGGCTGGGACCACAGCTTCGGCCTGGGCGGGCTTTTCGGCGACACGGTGCTGGGGGCGCTGCTTGGCATCCTGCCCATCGCCGGGCCGGTGGGCTTCAAGCTGCTGTCGCTGCTGATGGCGGTGGCGGCGCTGGCGCTGACGACCTTCGCCGCCGGCATCGACCGGCGCGAGCTGGCCGCCGGACTGCGCTTCCTGCTGACCGGGACGGTGATGACCTATGCCTGGATCGCGCATGCGGCCGGCAGGGGCGCCTTTGCCACCGTCAGGGGTGCGCAGACCCTGGCCGAAGGGGCCCGCGACCGCCGCGCCCTGGCCG
>JBJXFU010000029.1:0-23514 GCA_046155885.1 Paracoccaceae bacterium | reverse complement strand
CTTACCCCACCCCCTTCACACCACCCACCACGGTAGACGACAAACTCTCGTGGCTTCGTCTCATTCGTTCCCGTCGCGTGGGTGTCGCGACGTTTCATCGCCTGATCGCGGACCACGGCACGGCCCGGGCGGCGCTCGCGGCGCTTCCGGGCATCGCCGCCGCCGCCGGGATCGACGGCTATGAGCCCTGCCCCGAAGCCGTCGCACAGGCGGAAATGCGGGCGGGCGCCAAGACCGGGGCGCGGCTGATCCTGCATTCCGATCCGGACTATCCCGCCGCGCTCCTCGAGGTCGCCGATGCCCCTCCGGTTCTCTGGGCGCGCGGCGCAACCGCGTTCCTCGGACGCCCGATGATCGCGCTCGTCGGCGCGCGCAACGCCTCCTCGCTCGGCGGCCGTATGGCCCGCGCGCTTGCCGAAGGGCTGTCGGCCGAAGGCCAGGTCATCGTCTCGGGCCTCGCCCGTGGCATCGACACCGTGGCGCACCAGGCGGCGCTGTCCGGCGGCACCGTCGCGGTGATGGCGGGGGGGCTCGATATCGCCTATCCGCCGGAGAACGAAAAACTTCTGGACCAGATCGCCGAACAGGGCCTGATCCTCTCCGAACAACCCTTCGGGCTGGAACCGCAGGCGCGCCACTTCCCGCTGCGCAACCGCATCATCTCGGGCCTCGTCCGGGCGGTGGTGGTGGTCGAAGCGGCACATGGCTCGGGCAGCCTGATCACCGCGCGCGCGGCGCTGGAACAGGGGCGCGAGGTGATGGCGGTGCCGGGCCACCCCTTCGACGCCCGCGCCTCCGGCTGCAACCAGCTCATCCGCGACGGCGCGACGCTGGTGCGCGGCGCGGCCGATGTCCTGGCGGCGCTCGGGCAGGACACTGGGTCGCGCGCCGACCCGGATCAGGCGGCCGCAGCCCCGCTTTCGGCCGGCCGGCCCGAACCGCACCGCACACGGCCGCCGCACGATCGCGCCCCGCCCGCCCAACCGCCTTCCCGGCCGTCGGCCGATATCGTGCCGCTCCGCTCCCGCATCCTCGACAGCCTCGGACCCAGCCCGCTGGCCGAGGACCAGCTGATCCGGGACCTCGGCCTCCCTGCTGCCGCCGTCTCGCCCGAACTCGTCTCGCTGGAACTCGAAGGCAGGATCGCCCGTCAGGCTGGGGGATTGTTGTCCCTGGTCTCCTGACCCGTCCGCAGGCCGCCGCGCCAGGGCTTGGACCATCCCCTCGGGAAGGCCCCGGAAGACGCGGCCGTGGCACCCCGAGCCGCCACATCCGCCCCCGCCGCGACGCCACCGCTTCCTCCCATTCCGCCGGTTCACACACCGTGTCGCCCCGTCCCGAGCCCACGGAGTCCCGAGCGCACGGATGCGCCCCCCCGATTCGCCGGTCGTGGTAAACGACCGCCTCGGCCCCTTTACGTATCCACGTCCAGGATACGTTCAGGATACGCTCAGGATACGTCCGGAAGACGTGCCGATGGTCGGATGAACCGGGCGCCCGCGGGCACCGGTCACCCCCGATCGCGGCCCGGCGCCCGCCTGCGCCCACTGCTTCCCTCAGGGGCCCGCCACCTCACCGCCACCCCGCCAGTTCCGCCCCGACATTGACAACTCCGCCCTTCCCCGCCACATGACGCAGGCTCCGGAAAGCCGGTCGGGCGGCGCCCCTTCGCCCCGCCCCTCCGCCTCCGGGCCTGTCCGTCCGAAGGAATCTTCATGGCCGTCGTCGTTGTCGAATCCCCCGCCAAGGCCAGGACAATCAACAAATATCTGGGCGACGGCTTCACCGTTCTGGCGTCCTACGGCCATGTCCGCGACCTGCCCGCCAAGGACGGCTCGGTCGACCCCGACAACGGATTCGGCATGACCTGGGAAGTCGCGCCGGAATCGAAAAAGCACGTCCGCGCCATCGCCGAGGCGCTGAAAACCGACGACACGCTGATCCTCGCCACCGACCCCGACCGCGAGGGCGAGGCGATTTCCTGGCACCTGCAAGAGGCGCTGGCGACCTCGCTGAAGAAGGGCAAGACCGTCCGCCGCGTCACCTTCAACGCCATCACCAAATCCGCCGTGACCGAGGCCATGGCCCGGCCCCGCGACGTCGATATGGAACTCGTCCAGGCCTACCTCGCCCGCCGCGCGCTTGACTATCTCGTGGGCTTCACCCTCTCGCCCGTCCTCTGGCGCAAGCTCCCCGGCGCCCGCTCCGCCGGCCGCGTCCAGTCCGTCTGCCTGCGCCTCATCGTCGAACGCGAGATGGAGATCGAGGTCTTCCGCGCCCGCGAATACTGGACCGTCGCCGCGACCCTCGCCACCCCGCGCGGGCAGGACTACCCGGCGAAACTGACGATCCTCGGCGGCAGGAAACTCGACCGCTACGACATCCCCACCGCCGAAGCCGCCGAACTGGCCGTGCAGGCGGTCCGGTCCCGCGCGCTGACAGTCGCCGCAGTCGAATCGAAACCCGCAACCCGCAACCCCTGGCCGCCCTTCATGACCTCGACGCTCCAGCAGGAAGCGTCGCGCAAGCTCGGCATGGGCGCCAAGGCCTGCATGTCGTCAGCCCAGCGGCTCTACGAGGCCGGTCACATCACCTACATGCGCACCGACGGCATCGACATGGCGCCCGAGGCCGTCCGCGCCGCCCGCGACGAAATCGCCCGGCGGTTCGGGGCGGCGTACCTGCCGGACTCTCCCCGCATGTACAAGAACAAGGCAAAGAACGCGCAGGAAGCGCATGAATGTATCCGGCCGACCGACATGTCGGCCTCGCCTGAAAAGCTGCGCATCGAGGACGACCAGCGCCGCCTCTACGACCTGATCTGGAAGCGCACCATCGCCAGCCAGATGGCCTCCGCCCGCATGGAACGCACCGCCGTCGATGTCCTGTCCGATGACGGCCAGGTCGGCCTGCGCGCCACCGGCCAGGTGATGATGTTCGACGGGTTCCTCAAGGTCTACGACGAAGGCCGCGACGAAGACGGCGACGACGAAGGCGGCCGGCTGCCGCAGATCGTGCAGGGCGAGCCAGCCGACAAGCGCGCCGTCACGCCCGAACAGCACTTCACCCAGCCGCCCCCCCGCTACACCGAGGCGACGCTGGTGAAGCGCATGGAAGAACTGGGGATCGGCCGCCCTTCGACCTATGCCTCGATCGTGACGACGATCCAGGACCGCGAATATGTGATCAAGGACAAAGGCCGCCTGATCCCCGAGGACAAGGGCCGCCTTGTCACCGCGTTCCTGGCGAACTTCTTCCGCCGCTACGTGGAATACGACTTCACCGCCGATCTCGAAGAGGAACTGGACGACATTTCCGGCGGGCGGCGGAACTGGCAGGACGTGCTGGCCCGCTTCTGGCGCGACTTCGCGGCGGCGGTGGCCGAAACGCAGGACCTGCGCATCGGCGAAGTGCTCGAAAAGATCGACGACTTCCTCAGCCCCCACCTCTACCCGCCGCGCGCCGACGGCTCTGACCCGCGCCTCTGCCAGACTTGCGGCAAGGGGCGGCTGAATCTCAAGACGGCACGGTCGGGGGGCGCCTTCATCGGCTGCTCGAACTACCCCGACTGCCGCTATACCCGCCCCATCTCGGTCTCCGGCGAAGGCGAGCCGGGGGCAGCGGACGGGCGCGTCCTGGGCCAGGACGAGGCGGGCGCCGACATCCTGCTGAAAGCCGGGCGCTTCGGCCCCTACGTCCAGCGCGGCGAGGCGACGGCCGACCGGCCGAAACCCGACCGCGCGAGCCTGCCCAAGGGCTGGTCGGCCGAGACGATGGACCTGACCCGCGCGCTGCAGCTTCTGTCGCTGCCCCGCCTGGTGGGGAAACACCCGCAGGACGGCGTGGATGTCGAAGCCGGGATCGGCCGCTACGGACCTTACGTGAAGCATAACAGCACCTACGCGAACCTGCCCGAGGTCGAAGAAGTCTTCACCATCGGCATGAACCGCGCGGTCGAGGTGCTGGCCGCCAAGGCCACGCGCGGATCGCGCGGCTCAGGCGGCGCACCGGCCGCTCTCCGCGAGCTTGGAGCGCATCCCGAGGGCGGGCCGGTGCAAGTGATGGCCGGGCGCTACGGACCCTATGTGAAGTGGGACAAGGTGAACGCCACCCTGCCCAAGGGGGCCGATCCGCAGGCCGTGACGCTCGAGGAAGCGCTCGCGCTCATCGTCGAAAAGGCGGGGAAACCCGGCGGCAAGGCGAAAGCGCGTATGCCAGGAAAGGCCGCGGCCGCAAAATCCGCCAAGACTGCAAAGGCCGCGAAACCGGCAAGGGCGCGCAAGACCGCCTGACACGCCGCGAAGCGCAAGAAAAAACGCCCGTCGGCAAGCGGCGGGCGTCTTTCGACAGAACGGGCCCGATCAGGCCGCGAAGCGGCCTTCCGGCCTTCCGCCCGTACGGCGCCCCCGCCACTTGCCCGGTTTCCCGCCGACGGGCTTGGAGGGTTCGCCCGAAGGCGATGCGCCCCCGGACACTACCCGCGGCTTTGCGGCCTGCGCCTCGTCCGCCCGTCCGCCCGCCGATTGCGGCCGGTTGCCGGAACCCTGCCCGTACGCGGGCTTCTGGCCGTGCGGCTTGCCTCCGCGCGCCGGGCGGCCCTGCGGCCGTGCCTTGGTCTGCGGCTGGGCAGGTCCCGCGACCCAGGCCGCGTCAACCAGAACCGGGATCGCCTGCTTCATCGTCTTCTCGATCGCCCTCAGTTCATCAAGTTCGGCCGGCGCGCAAAGCGTCACCGCGCGTCCGTCACGCCCGGCGCGCGCCGTCCGTCCGATGCGGTGGACATAGTTCTCGGGCACGTTCGGCACATCATAGTTGTAGATGAAGCCCACCTTCGGAATGTCGATCCCGCGCGCCGCCACATCCGTCGCCACCAGCACCTTCAGCACGCCCGCCTTGAACTCGGCCAGCGCCTTGTCGCGCTGGTTCTGGCTCTTGTTGCCGTGGATCGACGCCGCGTCGTATCCCCAGGAAACCAGAAGGTTCATCAGCTTCTCGGCCCCGTGCTTGGTCCGCGCGAAGACCAGCGCGCGTTCGTCCTTGTGGCCCAGAAGGTAGTCTTCCAGAACTTTCGCCTTGTCGCCCTGCGTGGTGAAGTGCACGCCCTGCACGATCCGTTCGACCGGCTTGCCGGCGGGCGACACCTCGATCCGTACCGCGTCGCGCAGATAGCTTTCGGCCACCTCCGCCATCAGCTTCGGCATGGTGGCGGAAAACAGCAGCGTCTGCCGCGCCTTCGGGATCACCTGCGCGATCTTCCGCAGCGAATGGATGAAGCCCATGTCCAGCATGTGGTCGGCCTCGTCGAGAACGAGGAAGCGCACATCCGTCAGGAACACCGCGCGGCGGTCCATCAGGTCGATCAGCCGCCCGGGCGTGGCGACGAGGATATCGGTGCCCTTGGCCAACCGGTCAGCCTGCGCGTTCAGCGACGCGCCGCCGGTGACCACGGTGATCCGGGTGGGCGTGCCTTGCGCGAACTTGCCCAGGGCGGCCTCGATCTGCTTGGCGAGTTCCCGCGTCGGCGCAAGGATCAGTGCGTGCACCGCGCGCGGTGCGGGCCGGCGGCGCTGGTCGGTCAGCATCTGGATCATCGGCAGCCCGAAAGCCGCCGTCTTGCCGGTGCCGGTCTGAGCAAGGCCCATCACGTCGCGGCCTGCGAGCACCAGCGGAATCGCCTGCGCCTGGATCGGCGTGGGTTCGCTCAGCGATTGCTCGGCCAGCCGCTCAAGCAGGCGGTCGTTCAGGCCGAGGGATTTGAAGTCGGTCATCTTTGTCTTTCTGTACCGGCGGGCAAGGGCCCGCCATGAAGTTGGGCGCCCCGCCCTGCCCGTGAAGGCAGAGGGGCGCGGAATTGTCCGAGGTCCGTCAGACGCTGACGCGCAAGGCCCCATGCCCCATGCGCCGGTCTGTCGGCGGAACCCCTGCGTGACGGTGGGAACCTGTTCTGCGGGCCTGATAACCGGCCCTGCCCCGGCCTCGGGCGCATCGCGCGCCGCTCCCCGCTCACGCGGCGGGGGGCCTTGGGATGGGGCTCACATGGGCGCAAGGCGGCGGGAAGTCAACGCAATTCCGCCCGGATCGTAAAATGCGCGGCATTCCCGCGTCGCGCCGGCGACAGGCACCCGCATCGCTCCGCCCGGTCGCACCGCAGCCAAAGGCCCGCGAAAAAGGCCTTCAGCGACCGATCAGCGCCCGCCCCGCCGGCTCAGGCCGCCACCGCCTCGACCGCCAGCACGGTCGGCAGGTGCCGCGCGATCTCGTCCCAGGTCTCGCCCTCGTCGCGGGTGGCGAAGACCGATCCCGAATTGGTCCCGAAATAGACACCCGCCGGATCGCTCCCGTCCGTCGCCATGCCCTGCCTGAGCACGGTGAAGAAGCAGTTCGCCTGCGGCAGCCCCTTCCGCATCGCCTGCCAGTTCGTGCCCCCGTCGCGCGACCGCCAGACGGCGGCACTGGCACCGGGCGGATAGCGCCCCGCCGTGTCGCCGTTCAGCGGCAGGGTCCAGATCGTCCCCGGGTCGCGCGGGTGCACGGCCACCGGAAAGCCGAAGGTCGAAGGCAGCCCCTCGGTCACATCGTCCCAGCTCCGTCCCCCGTCCGATGACCGGAACACCCCATGGTGGTTCTGCTGATAGAGCAGATCGGTCCCGTTCCCCGGCGCCCGCACCATGTTGTGCACACAATGCCCCGTCTCGCCCCCCTTCGGCGCCGCCGGATGGTCATGATGCGCATGGGCTTCCGCGTTCGACAGCCGGTTGCGCCGCTCCCAGGTCCTGCCCCCATCCTCGGTCGCGAAGACGCCTGCGGCCGAAATGCCGACCCAGATCTTCTTCGGTATCCCCGGATCGACGACGATGGAGTGCAGGACCAGCCCCGCCGCCCCGCCGTTCCAGTCGGGGCGCGAGGGGTGGTCGGTCAACCCGTCGACCCGCGCCCAGGTCCTGCCCCCGTCCGCGCTTTCCAGAAGCTGCGCGGGCTTGGCCCCGGCCAGGAGCCGGCCGTGCGCGAAATTCAGCGACCAGATTTGTTCGAAATCCTTGCCGAAGGGGGCCGGCGCGGGCGTCCAGCCGATGAACGCCGCGAAATCGGCGTCCTTCGCCGCCCAGTCGTCCATCTGCCCCGAGGTGAGCCGCGCGCAGTCCCAGGTCTTCCCCCCATCCTCGCTCCGCCAGACCCCGGCGCCGTGCCACCCCGACCCGCCCCCCGCCCAGAGCCGCCCTGTCGCGGGGTCGCCCACCGCATGGTTTATGGGCCAGCCGCCGCAATGCGGGCCGGTCACGGTCCAGGAGCGGCGGTCGCCGCTCGTCAGGATGAAAAGACCCTTGGTCGTGCCGACAAGCACCCGTACGTCCGACATCGCGCGCCCTCCCCCGGTTCGCCGCCAGGCGGAGATTAGCAGCGGCCGGACCGCCCGCACAGCCACGGGCAGGCCGAGAGCGATAGGCTCGGCGGCCCCGCACTATCGCCGGGTCTCACACTCCGTCCGGCCCCCGCGCCCCCCGTGCCCAGGCCTTCAGGCAAAGCAACTCGATCGCCACCATGGCCGCCGCGTTCGAGGTCATCTCCGCATGGTCGTAGGGCGGCGATACTTCCACCACGTCCATCCCCACCGGGTCGAGACCGCGCAGCGCCCGGATGACGGACAACGCCTGATGGCTGGTCATGCCCCCCGGCACCGGGGTGCCGGTGCCCGGCGCGGTCGAGGGGTCCAGGAAGTCGATATCGAAGGTCAGATAGACCGGCCCCCCGCCCACCCGCGCACGGATGACCGCGGCGATTTCGGATGCGGTCAGGGCGTGCGTCTCCTCCGTGTCGATCACCCGGATACCGAAGGAAGACTCGCCCGTGAACATCGTCCTTATGCCGACCTGCACCGACCGCCCCGGGTCCACCAGCCCCTCGTCCACAGCCCGGGTGAACATGCTGCCGTGGTCGATGCGGTCGCCCACCTGCGCCTCGAAATCGCGGTGCGCGTCGAAATGGACCAGGCCGAGCGGCCCGAACTTCCTGGCGTAGGCCCGCAGGACCGGAAAGGTCGTGAAGTGGTCCCCGCCAAGGCAGAGGGTCGTCGCACCCGAGGCCAGGATGCCCGCGACATGCCCCTCGATGGCCGCCGGAACCCCCGCCACGTCGCCGTAGTCGATGGTGCAGTCGCCGTAATCCACCACCGCGAGCCTATCGAAGGGGTCGAACCCCCAGGGCCAGACCGGCCCCCAGGAATGATGCGCCGAGGCCTTCCGTATCGCCTCCGGCCCGAACCGCGCGCCGGGGCGGTTCGATACTGACTGGTCGAAGGGCAGCCCCGTCACCGCGATGTCCACGCCCGCCAGATCGCGGCTGTAGCGGCGGCGCATGAAGGAAAGGACGCCCGAGAAAGTGGACTCCACCTGGCTTCCGTAAAGCGACGTCCGCCGGATCGCGGCGTCGGTGAAGAGGCGGTCGGTCGGATTGGTCATCGTTTCTCCCGAGTGTCACAGCCGGTCGGGAGAGGTTTGGCACGGAAGCGGATCAGGCGGCAACCGGCCTCAAAGTCAGAGGGAAGCAGGTTTGATGGCGCGCTTGCATGTCTGGGGCCGCTTCCGGCCTTTTCCATAGCCTGTTTCACCACAGACGGTGCATGTCCAGCGGCCCAGCGCGGACTTGGGCTGCCCACGGTCCCATCTCCAGCGACACGGGAGCCTGCGGCGGCCTGCGACGACGCCTGTCCGGAAGGCGATCAAGGCCAGGAAAATGCCGACACCGGCAAGCGTGGCGATCTGAAGCGCCCCCACCTGCCCGAGCGTTTCAAGGCCCACAGGTCCGATCCTTTACCCGACCGAAGGTCTCACACCGCCCGCTCCACCATCATCTTCTTGATCTCCGCGATGGCCTTCGCCGGGTTCAGGCCCTTCGGGCAGGTCTTGGTGCAGTTCATGATCGTGTGGCAGCGGTAAAGCTTGAAAGGGTCTTCCAGCTGGTCCAGCCGCTCGCCGGTCGCCTCGTCGCGTGAATCGATGATCCACCGGTAGGCGTGCAGCAGCGCGGCGGGGCCCAGGTAGCGGTCGCCGTTCCACCAGTAGCTCGGGCAGGCGGTCGAGCAGGACGCGCACATCACGCACTCGTAAAGCCCGTCGAGCTTCCTGCGGTCCTCGATCGACTGCCGCCATTCCTTGGCCGGGCGGTTGGTCTTCGTCTCCAGCCAGGGCATGATGCTGGCGTGCTGGGCGTAGAAATGCGTCAGGTCGGGCACCAGGTCCTTGACCACCGGCATATGCGGCAGGGGGTAGATCTTCACGTCGCCCTTGATCTCGTCCAGCCCGTAGATGCAGGCCAGCGTGTTGATCCCCCCGATGTTCATCGCGCAGGACCCGCAGATACCCTCGCGGCACGACCGCCGGAAGGTCAGCGTCGGGTCGATCTCGGTCTTGATCTTGATCAGCGCGTCCAGAACCATCGGCCCGCAGCGGTCCAGGTCGAGGTGATAGGTGTCGATGCGCGGGTTTTCCCCGTCGTCGGGATTCCAGCGGTAGATGCGGAAGGCGCGGACGTTGCTGGCGCCTTCGGGCTTCGGCCAGGTCCTGCCGACGCGGACCTTCGAATTCTTCGGCAGCGTCAGTTCGACCATCTCACCTTCTCCATTCCGGCCGGTCGACAAGCATCGTCACCGGCGCCTTCCCCGACCGCCGCATCACGCAGGAGGCATAGACCTCCTCGGGGTCACGCCCGAAAACCCAGTCCGACGAAATCGTCACATCCGCTTCCGCCCGCGGTCCGTCGCTCGTGGCCCCCACCGCCACCGTCCCGGTGGGACCCCGCGCCGCCTTGGCTTCGGCCACGCAGCTTTCCTCGGCGCGTTCGACCGACATGGCGCCGCAGGCGGCGAGACCCATGAAGAGCGGCAGCGCGAACCCTGGGCGCATCAATACACCCGCGCCTTCGGAGCGATCTTCTTCAGGCTGATCCCCCCCTCCGCCTCGCTCGTCAGCGGGTCGAGGTGCACCGGCCGGTAGCCCAGCCGCACCGAAGTCCCCTCCACCCAGGCCAGCGAATGCCGCCGCCACACCGCGTCGTCGCGCTTGGGGAAATCCTCATGCGCATGCGCCCCGCGCGATTCCTTCCGCGCCTCGGCCGCCACGATGGTGGACAAGGCGTTCGGCATCAGGTTGGTCAGTTCCAGCGTCTCCATCAGGTCGCTGTTCCAGATCAGCGACCGATCGGTGACGCTCAGATCGTCCAGCTTCGCCGCCACCTTCTCCATCTTCGCCACGCCCTCGGCCAGCGTCGCCGAAGACCGGAACACCGCCGCGTCGGCCTGCATCGTCTTCTGCATCTCCAGCCGCAGCGCCGCCGTGGGCACCGCGCCCGCGGCGTGCCGCAGCCCGTCGAAGCGCGCCAGCGCGCGGTCTACCCCGGCCGCGTTCGTCCCCGGCACCGCCGTGCCCGGATCGACGACCTTCCCGGCCCGGATCGCCGCCGCGCGCCCGAACACCACCAGGTCGATCAGCGAATTCGATCCCAGCCGGTTCGCCCCGTGCACCGATGCGCAGCCCGCCTCGCCCACCGCCATCAGACCGGGGAAGACGCGGTCCGGATCGCCCGGAAGCGGCGCCAGAACCTCGCCCCAGTAGTTCGTCGGAATGCCGCCCATGTTGTAGTGCACCGTCGGCAGGACCGGGATCGGCTCGCGCGTCACATCGACGCCAGCGAAGATTTTCGCGCTTTCCGAAATCCCCGGCAGACGTTCGTGCAACGTCGCGGGCGGGATGTGCGACAGATTCAGGTGGATGTGGTCCTTGCCCTCGCCAACCCCCCGCCCCTCGCGGATTTCCACCGTCATGCAGCGGCTGACCACATCGCGCGACGCCAGGTCCTTGTAGGTCGGCGCATAGCGCTCCATGAACCGCTCGCCCTCGCTGTTGGTCAGATACCCCCCCTCGCCGCGCGCGCCCTCGGTAATCAGGCAGCCCGACCCGTAGATGCCCGTGGGGTGGAACTGCACGAACTCCATGTCCTGGAGCGCCAGCCCCGCCCGCGCCGCCATGCCGCCGCCGTCGCCGGTGCAGGTATGGGCCGAAGTGGCACTGAAGTAGGCCCGCCCGTAGCCGCCCGTGGCCAGCACCACCATCTTGGCGTTGAAGACATGGATGGTCCCGTCATCGAGCTTCCAGCAGACGACGCCGGTGCAGGCGCCGTCGGTCACGATCAGGTCGATGGCGAAGTACTCGATGTAGAACTCGGCATTGTTCTTCAGCGACTGGCCGTAAAGCGTGTGCAGGATCGCATGCCCCGTCCGGTCCGCCGCCGCGCAGGTCCGCTGCACCGGCGGGCCCTCGCCGTACTCGGTCGTGTGCCCGCCGAAGGGGCGCTGATAGATGCGCCCGTCCTCGGTCCGGCTGAACGGCACGCCGTAATGCTCCAGCTCGTAGACCGCCTTCGGCGCCTCGCGCGCAAGGTATTCCATCGCGTCGGTGTCGCCCAGCCAGTCCGACCCCTTCACGGTGTCGTACATGTGCCACTGCCAGCTGTCCGGCCCCATGTTGCCAAGGCTGGCGGCGATCCCCCCCTGCGCCGCGACCGTATGGCTGCGGGTCGGGAAAACCTTGGTGATGCAGGCCGTCCTCAGCCCCTGCTCGGCCATCCCCAGCGTCGCCCGAAGACCGGCGCCGCCGGCGCCGACCACCACCACGTCGTATTCATGCGTCTCGTAGGGATAGGCGGTCATGCGGTGTCCTCAGAGCGCAAGGCGGACAAGGGCGAAAAGGCCGGTCGCGATGCAGGCATAGGACAGGCCGCTGACCCCGATGATCAGCCAGTGCCGCGCCGCGCCCTGCCAGTAGTCCTCGATCATCACCCGCGCCCCGGCCGCGAAGTGCAGGAACCCGACCACAAGCGTCAGCGCCGTGACGATCGCCGGGAACGGCCGCGCGAAATAGGCCGCGACCTCGGCATGCGGGGCGCCGAGGATGCAGCCGAAGGTGAAGACGAAGACCGGCACCAGCACGGCCAGCGCCACCGAGGTGAGGTGCATCCGCCAGAAATGTTCCGTCCCGGACTTCGCCGACCCCAAGCCCTCGGCCCGTTTCCGCGCGGTCAGATACTGCATCGCCGCTCCCTCAGAGAACCAGGACAGTGATCGCGGTCAGCGCCACCGACCCGCCGATCACCGCCCAACCCAGCTTTTCGGCCGTCGCGATGTCCAGCCCGCGCCCGGAATCGTACAGAAGATGCCTGAGGCCGGCGAGGAAGTGGTACCAGATGGCCCAGATCGACCCCAGGAAAACCAGCTTGCCGAACCACGACCGCAGGATCGCATCCACGAAAGCGAAGTAGTCCGGCCCCGACGCCGCCGCCAGAAGCCACCAGACGATCAGCACGCCCGCCACGATCAGCCCGTTGCCGGTGATCCGCGTCAGGATCGAGGTGACCATCGGGATCTGCCAGCGGTAGATGCCGATATGCGGCGAAAGCGGCCGGTTTCCGCGGTTCACGTCTGCCATGCTTCGACATGCTCCCGTTTTGGCCTGCCCGCCAGGCGTCCGGTCGGCGTTCCGTTTCTACCTGCCACTCGTCAAAGCCGAGTTTCAAGCAGGCCGTGCCGCCACGCCGCGAAAATCTCCGCCACGATATCACCCGATGCCCGGCCGAAGCCGAAAACCGGACAGCGCGCCTCAGCCGTAGCTGCCCAGGAATACCGGATGCCCGAGCCAGGCGTGCACGCCCGCGACAACGGCGAACAGCACCACGACCCCCGCGAGGTTCATCAGATCGCCCTTCACCCCCCGCCCCTCGGCCGGCCGCTCCCAGGGCCCCGCGGCGTTGATCATCGCCATAGCCACCAGCGCCCAGAGGCCGATCCCGCCGAACAGGGTCACCGAGGCGGTGTCCCCGTTCACCAGCAGATGCGCCACCGACCAGATCACCGTGCCCCAAAGCATCGGGTGCCGCATCCGGGCGAAAAGCGTGCCCTTCGTCCCCCCGACCCCGAAGAGGAACAGCGAGACCGCCATCAGCAGGTTGTTCAGATGCCCCATCCCCGGCAGCGGGTCGTAAAGGTTCGGCGCCGCCCAGCCCCGGTAACCGATCACCATCAGCACCACCGCGACCAGCAAAAGCAGCGCCACCACCCCCTTGCCCGCATCCCCCATCGCGGCGCGCGGTCCCGGTGCGATCCGTTTCAGCAGGTGGGCTGCCCACCACAGAACAAGTCCTGCGATCAGAAGCGTCATCGGTTGCCTCCCCTGCGTCCCGGCCGGGCCCGCGCGGCTGCGCCCGGCCTCCGCGCAGACCCTGCCCGCTGCCCCCAGGATTGGCAATGCCCGCAAACGGCGGACGCCCGGAAGCCGCCGCATGTCGTGCGGACGAGCCGTTAACCCTATGTTCGCGCGGCGCGCGCAAACTGCCCGGTCACGCGCCCGCCTCATCCGGGCCGTTCACCAGGAGTGGCCCCGAATGCTCAGACTTTCCGGTTGCACTGCCCTGTTTCTCGCGCTCGCGGCCGGCCCGGCCCTCGCCGCGCAGCAATGCGCCCAGCGCGAACAGGTCCTCAAGGTCCTGGCCGACCGTTACGGCGAAACCCGCCGCTCGGTCGGCGTCGCCCCGAATGCCGCGATCATGGAGATCTTCGCCTCCGACAGCACCGGCACCTGGACGATCACCGTCACCACCCCGAACGGAATGACCTGCCTTGTCGCCTCGGGCGAGAATTTCGAGGCGGTGGCGGAAGCCCCGGCCAAGCCTGGGGAAAAGGCGTGACCGCTCAGCCCGCCGCAGCGTCCCACAGAAGCTTCAGCGACACCAGAAGCAGCGCCCAGGTCACAAGGCGGTAGAACACCGCCTCGGGTATCACCCGCACCAGCCGCACCCCGACCCAGACCGCCAGGGCGGCGGGAAGCATCAGAAGCCCCGCCAGCCGCAGGTTCGCCGGGTTGAGCTGCCCCAGCGCATAATAGGGGATCAGCTTCACCGCGTTGACATAGGCGAAAAGAATCGTGGTCGTACCCGCGAACACCGTCTTCTCCAGCCGCTGCGGCTGCACGTAGACCTGATAGGGCGGCGCGCCGGCGTGGTTGACGAAGCTGGTGAACCCCATGAGCGCCCCCCAGAACAACCCTGGCAGCACATGGGCCCGCCGCCCCGGCCCCTCCGGCGGCGTCCTGAGCAGGATCGTCAGCGCAAAGGCCAGACCGATCGCCCCCACCAGCCCCGTGACCGCGCGCTCCGGCACCGTCGTCGCCGTCGCCCAGCCCAGCGCGATCCCGACCGTCGCGGCGGGGGCGAGTACCAGCAGGTTCCGGCGGTCGAAGGCCTTGCGGTAGGCGATCACCCCGAAAATGTCCGACACACAATAGACCGGCAGCAACAGCCCCGCCGCCGTCACCGGCGAGGTCGACAACGCCAGCACCGGCACCGCCAGCATGCCTACCACCGGCAGACCGCCCTTCGACAGGCCGACGACGACCGCGGCGACCACCGCCAGCGCCAGAAACACCGGATCGTGCACCCCGATTCCCCCCGGCCGAACGCGTCCGCGCATGCGTCCCGGCCGCCCTTAACCGGGCTTTAGCGCAAACGCCCCCAGTCTGGAAGGCGCCGCCCGATGCTGCGGCGCGGCGCGCTTGCGCGGGCGGCCCAAGGGGATTACCCATCCCGCACCAGCCAGCCACCGGAGGGAATTGGAATGGCCAGACCGAAGATCGCGCTGATCGGCGCCGGACAGATCGGCGGCACGCTCGCCCTGCTGGCAGCCAGCCACGAACTGGGCGACGTGATGCTTTTCGACGTGATGGAGGGGGTGCCCCAGGGCAAGGCGCTCGACATCGCCCAATGCGGCCCCGTCGCCGGCTTCGATGCCGCGATCAAGGGCACCAACGACTACGCCGACATTGCCGGGGCCGATGTCTGCATCGTCACCGCCGGCGTCCCCCGCAAGCCGGGGATGAGCCGCGACGACCTTCTGGGCATCAACCTCAAGGTGATGAAGGCCGTGGGCGACGGGATCAGGGCGCATGCGCCCGGCGCTTTCGTCATCTGCATCACCAACCCCCTCGACGCGATGGTCTGGGCCTTGCGCGAATTCTCGGGGCTCCCGCATCACAAGGTCGTGGGAATGGCGGGCGTCCTGGACTCGGGGCGCTTCCGCCACTTCCTCAGCCTCGAATTCGGCGTCTCGATGCGCGACGTCACCGCCTTCGTCCTCGGTGGCCACGGCGACACGATGGTGCCGCTCACCCGCTACTCCACGGTCGCGGGCATTCCCCTGCCCGATCTCGTCAAGATGGGCTGGACCACGCAGGCGAAGCTCGACGCCATCGTCCAGCGCACCCGCGACGGCGGCGCCGAGATCGTCGGCCTTCTCAAGACCGGCTCCGCCTTCTACGCCCCCGCCACGTCGGCCATCGAAATGGCCGAAGCCTACCTGAAAGACCAGAAGCGCGTCCTGCCCTGCGCCGCCTACGTCAAGGGTGCCTACGGCCTTGACGGGATGTATGTCGGCGTGCCCTGCGTTCTGGGCGCCGGCGGGGTCGAGAAGGTGATCGAGATCGGCATGGACGCGGCCGAGGACGCGATGTTCAGGAAGTCGGTCGATGCGGTGAAGGGTCTGGTCGCGGCCTGCAAGGGGATCGACGCGAGCCTCGCCTAGATCCCCGCCAACCCCCCGCAAACTCCACCCGGATCGCCCCCCCATCCCCCGCCCCGCCGGGGAGGGTCACGGTGGGGGCGCCCACCGCCGCCGGGACGCACGGGCTGCCCAACCCGCCGATACCCGAAGCTCGCCGGACCTCCGCGCCGGAGCCTTTGAAAGTCTCCGACCCGATGTCTATCCAAAACACCGGCCCGCTGCTCCCGCTTCAAACCGCTGTCCTGACCGCCCCCAGATACACCCTCACCGCCTCCTGCACGTGCCGGAACCGGTCCCCTCCCAATTGCTTCCCCCCGAACCACCGCGTCACGATCACCAGATGGTCCCGCACCCCGTCCCGCTCCAGCATCCGCAGGATCACCATCCCCGCCCCCGCCTCGCCGTCGTCGGCCTTCACCGGCCCGTCGCCGCAGATCAGCCCCCAGGAATTGTGCGTGGCCCGCCGGAACCGCTTGTCGCGCTTCAGCTCCTCCACCAGCGCCTTCGCCCCGCCCTCCGACGCGCAGGGCCCGCCCGAGACGGCATAGACCGAGCCCCGGTCGGATAGCACCCTGTCAATCACCCGCAGGCTCACGCAGGCCCCGCCGCAACGACCGTCTTCCGCACCAGCCACACATGCTTGCCCAGCTTCCGCACCCGCTGAAACCCCGCCCGGTCGAACATCCCCGCCTCGCCGCCCCACAGGAACGAAGCCGAAGTCTTCCGCCCCGCAACCTCCTCCGGCATCGCCTCGACCACTCCGCCCCCCGCCGCCGCGATCAGCGACAGGGCGCCGGCAAGCGCCGCTTCGGCGCCCCCCCGCCCCCGCGCCCCCTTGTCGACGAAAAAGCAGGTGATCCGCCAGTCTGGCGCCGCCCCGCCCCCGGCCTCCCAGGCCTTCCGGTGCCTGATCCGGGCCAACTCGGCCGGCGGGCCGTACTGGCACCAGCCGACGCAGCTATCCCCCTCGAAGACCAGGGCCGCATGCGCTTCCCCGGCCTCCACCCGCGCCCGCTTCGCCGCACGCCGCCCGTCCGGGTCCGCCCAGCGGTGGCCGCCCTCGGGATGAAACGCCAGGCACCAGCACCCGCCCCAGACGCCACCATGCCGCGCCGCAAGCGCCTCGAAGGCCTCCCAGGTCGCCGGGCCCAGGGGCCCGATGGTGAAATCCATCTCCGTCCTCCCGGGCACCCCAGCCTGCGCACCCCCGGCCTTCCAGGCCAGGGTATCGCTTCTTCGCGGGCCACGAAACGCCCCGGACCCCGCACGTCGCCCCTTGCGGCAGCACCCCCGCAGACGTGGCGCCGCCAGCACCGCCAACCCCCCGCGTCACGCGCCGGCCGACGGCTTGCACCTTCCCGCCCCCGGGCCCAGAACCCTGCCATCCGTCCGCCGAAAGGCCCCGAACCCCGCCGATGACCCGCCCCCCCTCGCCCTACCTCGCCCCCGGCTTCTACGACAGCGCCCTCGCCAAGGGCCGCCACCGCGACATCGTCGGCGGTCGCTGGGGCGAGACGGGGCGCGCCCAGGTGCGGCTCCTGCGCGCCGCCGGGCTTCAGCCCCGCCACCGCCTGCTCGACATCGGCTGCGGCTCCCTCCGCCTCGGCCACCTCGCCGTGCCCTTCCTCGATCCCGGCCATTACTGGGGCACCGACGCCTCGGCCGCCCTGATGCGCCGGGGGCGCGAGGCGGAGCTGACCGACGAGACCCGCGCCCGCCTGCCCCCTGCCCACCTGGTCGAAGACCCGGATTTCGCCTTCCCCGGCATCCCCGCCGACATCGACTCTGCGATCGCCTTCGCGGTCTTCCCCCACCTTCCCCCACCGGCGCTGCCGGCCTGCCTCGCCAGCCTGCGCGCCCGCTTCCCGCGCCTCGCCGCCTTCCTCTTCACCGTCTTCGAAGGCGCCGACGCCCCCCTCCGCCAGCCCGACGGCGTCGTCACCCACCCCGGCCGCGCCCCCTGGCACCGCCCGGCAGCGGAATTCGAGCGGGCCGTGCGGCAGGCCGGGTTCCTCCCGGACCGGCGGGGCGACATCCTGCCGCGCGGCCAGCGCCTCTGGATGGCGCGGCCCGCCTGAGGCGCCTTGCCCGACCAGCCGGTGTTTCGCCCGTCCGGGCGTCATCGCTGCCGCCAGCCAAAAGGGCGGTCACGCCCGATGAGCGCGACCCCCGCGCCCGGGGGCCGGGCGCGGGTCAGCCGGGCACGGGTCAGCCGGGCGCGGGTCAGCCGGGCGCGGGTCAGAGGACCGCCACCAGCGCCGCCTCGACCGCGCTTTCCAGCTTCTCCGCGATCTCCTCCAACTCGGCATCGGACGCGTTGTAGGGCGGCGCGAGGATGACGAAATCGCCGTCCGTCCCGTTCACGTTGCCGCCCGCCGGATAGCAGATCAGCCCGCGCGCAAAGGCCTCGGCCCGCACCCGCTCGTTCAGCCCCGCCGCCGCCGGGAAGGGCGCCCGGGTGGCGGGGTCCCGCACCAGCTCGGTCCCGATGAAATAGCCCCGCCCCCGCACGTCGCCCACCTCGTCGAAGCGCGCGAACCTGCCGCGCAGCTCCTCCATCCAGACCGGTCCGCGCGCCGCGACACGCCCCACCAGCCCCTCTTCCGCGATGATCCGCTGCACCGCCACCCCGGCGGCGAGGCAGGCGGTATGGCCGGTATAGGTATGCCCCGTCAGCGGCCCGCCATGGCCCGCACGCAGCACATCGCCCACCGCCGTGGTGAAGACGGCGGCGCCGAGCGGCAGGTAGCCGCCCGACAGGCCCTTGGCCACCGTGACGATATCCGGCTCAAATCCATCCGCCACGCTCGCCCGCCAGACGCCCGACCGGCCCGACCCGCACATCACCTCGTCCGAAATCACCAGCACCCCGTGCCGCCGGCAGACCCCGGCCATCGCCGCCGCATAGCCCGCTGGGGCAGGCACGCAGCCCCCCGCCGCGCCCACCACCGGCTCGAAGACGAAGGCGGCGACCGTCGCCGGCCCCAGCCGCGCGATCTCTGCCTCCAGCTCCGCCGCAAGCCAGGGCACCAGCCCCCCGGATGGCACGCCTTCGGGCGGGCGGTAGGCGTTTGCGGCACTTACCCGGCCCATTTCGGGCAACGCCCTTGCGAAGGCCCGCGTCCGCCCCCGGAAGCCCGACAGCGCCGTCGCCATCAGGGTGTTGCCGTGCCAGGATCGCTCGCGCGCGATGAAGCGGGTGCGCCCCGGCTCGCCCCGGTCGTAGTGGTACTGCAGCGCGATCTTCATGGCACTTTCGTTGGCCTCGGACCCGCCGGTGACGAAGACCATCTCCGACAGGCTTCCCCCGCAGCCTCCGGCGACGATCCCGGTCATCTCTTCCAGCGGGTCGGAGGTGAAGAAGTAGCGATAGCCATGCGCGATCCGCTCCATCTGCGCCGCAACGGCCGCGTTCACCCGGGGATCGCCGTGCCCGACGCAATAGACCGCAGGCCCCCCCGATCCGTCGATGTAGCGTTTGCCGTCCGTGTCCCAGATGTAGCTTCCGCGCCCATGCGACACGCGCGGCAGGCCCCGGTCGGATACGTCGAGCGTGCTCGCCTGCGACCTTGCCATGCAACTCCCTCCGGCGTTCCACGCAGGGGTGGCACGGCGCCCGGGCGGGGGCAAGTGGAGGGGCCGCCGCGATTGCCGGTTCCCGCCCGACCCGGACCCGTCTAGGCTGCCGCGACCCCTCAAAGCGGAGACCCCCGATGCGCCGCGCCCTCGCCTCAGCCCTTTGCCTCAGCCTCGCCCCCTTCGCCGGAACCGCCGCGCCGACCGAGGACTGGTCGGCCCGCATCGCCCGCGACGGGCTTGCCCCGACCCGCGCCGCGCTCGACGCGCTAGCCGCGCCAACGCCGGACGATCTCTTCGCCCGGGGCGCGGTGCATTTCCTCTCCGGTGTCGAGGCGGCCCTGCGCCTGCGCTGGTCGGTCGGCCTGACCGAGCCGGTGGCGCCGCTTCCCGTCCTCCGCCTCGCCCTGCCGCCGAACCCTGCGCCCGAGCCCTTCCGCGCCTCGCTCGTCTCCGAGACCTTCGCCGCACTTCTTTCGGAAATGGATGCGGCTTCGGCGGCGCTCGCAAAGATCGGCGACGGCGATGACCTTGGCTTGACCGTCCGTCTCGCCGACCTCTGGTTCGACATCGACGGCAGCGGCGCGCGCGGCCCGCGCGAAGGGCTTTCGGACGTCGCGATGGGCCTTTTCCTCGACCCCTGGGACATGCCCGATCCCCCGCCCCCGGCCCCGGTCATCCGCTTCGACGCGGCCGATGCCGCCTGGCTTGACGCCTATTCCCACCTTCTGTCCTTCGTCGGCGAAACGGTGCTGGCCTTCGACCCGACCGCGCCCACCGAAAAGGTCCTCGCCGCCCGCGCCGACGCGGCCGGGCGGCTTGGCGGCGGGCCATCGGGCCTGTCGATGATGATCGGGGACGAGCGCATCGCCGACACCGTGCTGATCGCCATCCTGACCCTCCGCCAGCAGCCCGACCCCGCCCGCACCCGCGCCGCCAAGGCCGACCTTGCCGCCCTGGTCGAAGGCAACCGCGCCTTCTGGACCCGCGTGGCGGCCGAGACCGACAACCAGTCCGAATGGATCCCGAACCCCGCCCAGACCGGCGCCTTCGGCCTGACCCTGCCCGAAGGAACCGGGGCCACCTGGCTGGCCGTCCTTGCCGATCTGGAAGCGCTCTCCGAAGGCCGCCTTCTCGCGCCGCACTTCGCGCTGCCGCCCGGGTCGGGCCTGAACCTGAGCGCGTGGTTCGAGAACCCTTCGCCCCTTGACCTCGCGGGCTGGCTGCACGGTATCGACGCGCTGCCCTTCGCCGAACGCGGCCCGGTGATTTCGGGAGGAAGCTGGCAGGCCTTCGAACAGGTGGTGGGCGGCGACTCGCTTTTCTATGCGCTGGTCCTGAACTGACGGCCCGCACCGGCGCCGTCCGCCGCACAGGGGCACGGCGTTAACCTCCGGGTCGGCCCGCCCGAAACCTTGTGATCACACATTTTTCGCGTGTGATCACGATTTTCCGATTTTTCCCGCCAAACCGCCTTCACCGGGATTTAGCGTTTTGCATCAAGGGTCCTGTCGTGCCATGACCGGCACGGGGCAGGCAGGGCGGAGCGGGGTTGGAATGAACATCCACGAATACCAGGCCAAGGCGCTGCTGCGCCAGTACGGCCTGCCGGTTTCCGATGGCCGGGTGGTCCTCCGGGCCGAAGATGCGAAGTCCGCGGCCGGCGAAATCGACGGCCCGATCTGGGTGGTGAAATCGCAGATCCACGCCGGCGGCCGCGGCAAGGGCCGCTTCCGGGAACCCCAAGCCGGCGAAAAGGGCGGGGTGCGCGTCACCCGATCGGTCTCCGAAGCCGCCGCAGAAGCCGCCCGCATGCTCGGCCGCACCCTTGTCACCGTGCAGACCGGCCCGGCGGGCAAGGTCGTCAACCGCATCTACATCGAAGACGGCAGCGACATCGACCGCGAACTCTACCTGGCGCTCCTGATCGACCGGAAGATGAGCCGCATCAGCTTCGTCGCCTCCACCGAAGGCGGCGTCAGCATCGAGGATGTGGCGCACGAAACGCCCGAGAAAATCCTCACCTTCGACGTCGATCCCGCCACCGGCCTGCAGCCCTTCCACGGCCGCCGCGTCGCCTTCGCGCTGGGGCTGGAAGGCCGCCAGGTCAAGCAATGCGTCGATCTGGTGACCAGGCTCTACCGGCTGTTCCTCGACCGCGATGCCGAGATGGTCGAAATCAACCCCCTCGTCGTCACCAAAGCCGGCGACCTGCACTGCCTCGACGCCAAGATCGGCTTCGACAACAACGCGCTCTACCGCCAGCCCGAAGTCATGGCGCTGCGCGACGAGACCGAGGAAGACCCCAAGGAACTGGCGGCCAGCAAGTTCGACCTGAACTACATCGCCCTGGACGGCGAGATCGGCTGCATGGTGAACGGCGCCGGGTTGGCGATGGCCACGATGGACATCATCAAGCTCTACGGCGCCGAACCCGCCAACTTCCTCGACGTCGGCGGCGGCGCGACGAAAGAGAAGGTGACCGAGGCCTTCAAGATCATCACCTCCGACCCGAAGGTGAAGGGCATCCTGGTCAACATCTTCGGCGGCATCATGCGCTGCGACATCATCGCCGAAGGCATCGTGGCCGCCGTGCGCGAGGTGGGTCTGAAAGTGCCGCTGGTGGTGCGGCTCGAAGGGACGAACGTGGACCTCGGCAAGAAGATCATCCGGGAAAGCGGCCTGAACGTGATCGCGGCGGATGATCTGCGGGACGGGGCGGAGAAGATCGTGAAGGCGGTCAGGGGGTAGCGGTGTGGGTGGCGATGGCAATGGTCGGCGCCGAACTTGCGGCGACATTCGCCGCGAACAGGCGCGGCACCACGGACGGCGACCTGATCGTATGGCTGGTGTTTCGCGCGCTTTACGTGCTCGGCCTGTTCTTGATCTGGAAGGAAGTGCTCGGTGCCCTTGGCGGCGTGCATGCTCCCTTGGATCAGCCAAACGGCGATGCGATCGACGCCGACCGGCGCTTCTTGCTGCTGACGGCGGGCCTGTTCACCATTTGGGCGCTCGCGGTCAGCCTGGGAATGATCGCGGCACGCGGGCTCGGAAAGCGCCCGGCAAGTCAATGAACGGGGGATCAGACCGTAGGGTGCGTGGTTCCACGCACCTGTATCGAAATGAGGGCCTCGCCTTGATCGCGTCCACAAACGTGCTGCGGGACGGGGCGGAGAAGATCGTGAAGGCGGTGAAGGGGTGAGGACGCGGCCGTTAGCCGTTGCATCGGCTGCGCTAGTTGCCGGCTTCCTCGGGCTTGCCGCTAACGCCGAAGGCCCGAGCGTCAGAACCCCCGAGGCAATTCAGGTGTTCAACGAGGTCTGCGGAAAAACGTACCCGACTTTCGAAGGCGCGGAAGCCCGCGCACGTGCCATCGGTTTTCCGATGGGAGCAAAGAACCCGTCAAAGTTACTTTCGGTTTACGCGTTCTCCAATTCACGCGGGCGTCGGGGCTGCTCCGTTCAGTATTCCACCGTCGAGGCGGAGCATACCCTCAACAAGAATATCCGCCTGCTTGACGGTTTTCAGGTGATCGACTCCGACAATGGGGTAGCCAGGTTCCGGAACACGAAGCACTTCATCGAAGTCAGCATTCGCCCACCCAAAGGCGGGCGGACCGTCGTGGACATCAGGTTGGAGTTCGAGAGTCAATGAAGCGCAGCCCAATAAACTCGGCTACCCGAAGGGTGCATGGTTCCCCGCACCACCCCGCGCCGCGCGACGCTTTCGCCGTGACCACCGCCACGTCCTTACTTGGCAATATGCCCGCACCGGAGCGGGATGAGGCTTTTCGGAACGATGGAGAGCCCCACCGCCCGGGTGAGCGGGACAAGGGGAGCCTCCTGTGGAGGCTCACCCCCGCTCATGCGGACACGGTGCCGCCCGGCCGCCGACACGTGCGAGCCCGGAGGGCAGCGCCTGACCGCCGGGCGGAAGCGCAGCGCCCGCCCGAGGGGGCGGTCGGGCGCTGCCCGCTCGCTAAGGCGACCGGGCGGCAAGTTGCACCGTCAGCCAGTGGAAAGGCCGATGGGCCTTGCCAGCCCGGCGTTTGCCGATCCTTTGCGATTCATCCGGCCCTAGTCGCGCCTCTCGACAGCAAGCCGTAGGGTGCGTGATTTCACGCACCTCCCTCATAACAGACCAGACACCCCTTAAGGACCCCAAGTGACCCCCTCCGCCCGCCCCTCACGCCGCTTCGTCTCGCGCCTCGGGGTCCGGCCTCGGCACAATCGCGTCCAGCGCGCGCTGCAGGTCCGGGTCCAGATGCGCGACCGACGCGTCATGGCTTGTCCGCAGGTTCATCCAGAACTCGGGACCAGTGCCCAGATACCGCCCCAGCC
>JBJXFU010000082.1:0-18261 GCA_046155885.1 Paracoccaceae bacterium | reverse complement strand
GCCACCCGGGCGGCGCCCGACCGCCCGCCCGATTGCGTTCGGCGGCGGGCGCCACCGCACCGGCGGTCTGCGAGAACGACGGAAGGGTTGGAGGCCCCATAACGCGCGGACCAACACCCTTGGCGCGCCCCCCCGCGGTCGGGCGCCGCCCTCTGGTGCGCGGGCGGGCAAAGAGCAGGGGAAGAAGCGATCCGGGTCGGCTGCGAACCGAGCCAACCTCTCCCCACCCGACCCTTCCCCCTCACTTCCCCCAGCCCGCCCCCTGCATCTCCCTCAGCCGGCTTGCGGTGCGGGCGAATTCGAAGGAGCCGGTGCCTTCGATATAGAGCCGCTCGGGCTCGTCGGCGGCCGAGGCGATGAGGCGGACGCGGGCTTCGTAAAGGGTGTCGATCAGGGTCACGAAGCGCTTGGCCTCGTTGTAGTTCTCGCCCGACAAGAGGGGGATGCCTTCGAGGATCAGCACCCGGACCGCGCCCGCGACGGCGAGGTAGTCGGCCGGGCCGAGCGGGCGGCCGCAGAGGTCCCAGAAGGTCGCCCGCGCCACGCCCGACCGCGCGTCGGGCAGGGTGACGGCGCGGCCCTGTACGCTCAGCACCAGCGGGCCGGCCCCGCCGCCGCCGGTCAGCGCGGTCCAGACCCGGTCGATTTCGTCGGCGGCGGCCCGGTTGGCGGGCACGAACCAGACCGTCGCGCCGGTCAGCACGTGGCGCCGCCAGTCGGTTTCGCTTTCCAGCTCCACCACCTCCATCCGCTCTTTCAGAACCGCGATGAAGGGCAGGAACAGGGCGCGGTTCAAGCCGTCCTTGTAGAGGTCGTCCGGCGGGCGGTTCGAGGTGGCCACGACCGTCACCCCCCGCTCGAACAACACCTCGAAAAGCCGCCCGACGATCATCGCGTCGGCGATGTCGCCGATCTGCATCTCGTCGAAGCAGAGAAGCCTGACTTCGCCCGCAACGCGCTCGGCCACCGGGCGGATGGCGTCCTCGGCGCCGGCCTTGCGGGCGGCGGCGATCCCGGCCTGCACCTCCTGCATGAAGGCGTGGAAGTGGACGCGGCGCCTGGGGACATCGGCTGCGGCGTGGAAGAGGTCCATCAGCATCGATTTGCCGCGCCCCACCCCGCCCCAGAGGTAAAGCCCGCGCGGCGCCGGCGGCGGCTTGGCGAAAAGCCCGGCCAGACCGCTCTTCGGCCGCGCCGCTTCCAGATCCGCCGCGAGCGCGTCGAGGCGCGGCAGAAGCGCGTGCTGCGCCGGATCGTGGCGCAGCGCACCCGCCCTTACGCGGGCTTCCCAGGCTTCGGCGATCGGTCCCATCTTCCGCCCCCCGATAGCGGCTCGCGCCCGGCATGGGAAGGCGGGTCCGGGCATTCCGGGTGCTTCTGCGGAACATCACGAAACCCGCTTTGACCTTCCCGGCACCGCAGCGCATGGTCCGCCCGTTTCCCCGGAAGTAGCCGCCCATGACCGCCCCGCCCCACCCCGCCGCCAGCGTCTTCACCCCCGTGCTGGTCGCGGGGTCGCTCATCCTTCTGGTCGGCTTCGCGGTCCGCTCGGCCTTCGGGGTGTTCCAGATCCCGATCGCCGAGGAATACGGCTGGCCGCGCTCGGCGTTTTCGCTGGCCATCGCGATCCAGAACCTGGCCTGGGGCTTCGGCCAGCCGGTCTTCGGCGCCATAGCCGAGCGGTTCGGCGACCGGCGCGCGATCATGCTCGGGGGGATGTTCTACGCGGCGGGGCTGTTCGCAAGCTCGCTGGCGGTGACGCCGGGGGCGCATCACCTGCTGGAGATTGTCGTGGGCTTCGGCATCGCCGGGATGGGCTTCGGGGTCGTCCTTGCGGTGGTCGGCCGGGCAGCGGCGCCGGAAAGCCGGTCGATGGCGCTGGGCGTGGTCACTGCGGTCGGTTCGGCCGGCCAGATGGTCGGCCCGCCACTGGCCGAGGGGCTGCTGGCGGTCTACCCTTGGCAGACGGTGTTCGTGATCTTCGCGGTCCTCATCCTTCTTTCGCTCGCCGTCCTGCCGATGATGGCCGCGCCGGAACGCGCCAGCCGGGCCGAGCTGGAAGAAAGCATGGGAACGGTGCTGACCCGCGCCTTCCGCGACCCGTCCTATACGCTGATCTTCCTGGGGTTCTTTTCCTGCGGCTATCAGTTGGCCTTCGTCACCGCGCATTTCCCGGCCTTCGTGACCGAGATGTGCGGGCCGATCGCGCCGCATTCGCTGCTGGCCAATATCGGCGTCACCACCACCTCGGCGCTGGGCGCGGTGGCGATATCGGTGATCGGGCTGGCCAATATCGGGGGCTCGCTGATGGCCGGCTGGCTCGGCAGCCGCTTCACGAAGAAGTACCTGCTGGCCGGCATCTACTTCGCCCGCGCTCTGGTCTGCGCGATCTTCATCCTGTTCCCGATGACGCCCGCGACGGTGCTTCTGTTCGCCGCCCTGATGGGCTCGCTCTGGCTCGCCACCATCCCGCTCACCTCGGGCCTCGTCGCGCATATCTACGGGCTGCGCTACATGGGCACGCTCTATGGGGTGATCTTCCTCAGCCACCAGCTGGGTTCGTTCCTGGGCGTCTGGCTGGGCGGGCGGATGTACGATGCCTATGGCAGCTATACCGCCGTCTGGTGGATCGGCATCGCGATCAGCGTCTTTTCGGCGCTCGTCCACCTTCCGGTCAGGGAACGCCCGCTTGCCGGGGTGCCGGCGGAATAGGGTTCACCTCCCGGCGGCGTCACAGCGTTTTGCTTTCGTCCCGCCCTACCCCCACCGCCCCCTTGCCCGGAACAGCCGCGAGAGCCACCCGGGCAGCGCCCGACCGCCCCCAGGGCGGGCGCTACCGCAACGTTCATCTGCGGGAAAACCGGCGGGGTTGGAGGCACCATAAAGAGCAGACCAACACCGTTGAGGCGCCCCCCCCGCGGTCGGGCGCTGCCCTCTGTTGCGGCGGGGGGTGAAGGGCGATTCAGGAAGAACGCAAACCTCTCCAAGGATGCGGCCTTCAGGACGCCGCCTTCAGGATGTACCGCGCCGTCATCAGATCAAGATGCGCGCCGCCGCCGTTTTCACACAAGGTAATCTCGTCGTCATGCGTCCGCCCGAAGGCGCCCGAGGCGATGTCGTAGAAGTCGCCCCGCACGTCCGCCGCCGTCATCACGCCCTCGCGGATGGGTTCCAAGAGGTCGCCGATATGCTCGATCGTGGTCATCCGGCTGTCGACGAAGACGGATGCGCGGGCGAAGCAGTCCGAATCCGCCTCGCGCATGGCCGGTGTGTAGGCGCCGATCAGGTCGAGATGGGTGCCGGGTTTCAGCCAGGCGCCGCGGATCAGCGGCTCGGTCGACATCGTGGCGGTGGCGATGATGTCGGCCGCGCGGACGGCCACTTCAAGGTCGGTCACCGCCGCCGCGCCATACCGGGCACCGAAGGCGCGGGCGCTTTCGGGGCGGCGCGTCCAGACCGTGAATTCGGCCCCCGGAAAGGCCGCCGAATAGGCCTCGACCATCGAGGCGGCCACCACCCCGGCGCCGACCAGCAGGATCCTCCGGCTGTCGGGCCGCGCAAGTTTCCGCGCCGCCAGAAGGCTGTCGCCGGCCGTCTTCCACTTCGTCACCAGGCCGAAGTCGAGCACCGCCTCAAGCCGCCCGTCCTCGTCGGCGAACAGGTTCACTGCCCCGTGAATGGTCGGCTTGCCCTTCCCCGGGTTCGCCGGAAAGACCGCACCCGCTTTCACCGCCATGCCCATGCCGTCGATCCAGGCCGCGCGGGTCAGAAGCGTGTCGGCGCCGCGGTAGATCAGCGAATCCTTCACCTCGGCCTTCGGGAACCGGTGCCCCGCCTCGATCGCCGCCGTCAGCGCGATCCAGTCCAGCCTCTTTTCGGCCTCGGCTCCGATGATGGCAAAGCTCATGCGACGTCCTCCACTCCGATCAGCCCCTCGGCCAGAAGCCTGTGCGCAAGCCCTGGGGGGCCGTCAAACCGATGCACCCGCCAGCCCCGCGCCCCGGCGGCACGGATATTCTCGATCCGGTCGTCGATGAACAGCAGCCGCTCGGGCTTCACCCCGCTGTCGGCCTCGACATGGGCATAGATCGCCGGGTCGGGCTTTTTCATCTTCAGCTTGCCGGACACATAGAGCCGGTCGAAGGCCGCAAGGAAGGGGTAATGCGCCGCCGCCCGGTCAAAGCTTTCGTCGCCCCAGTTCGACAGCGCGAAGACCGGCACCGCCCGCGCCTTCAGCGCGTCGATCAGGCGCAGCGTGCCGTGGATCACCGGCTGCGTCATCGCCATCTGGTCGTCGTGCCAGAGGCGGATTTCGGCGGACCAGCGCGGGAACCGGTCGGCCAGCGCGTAGAAGCTTTCGCGAAAGGGTGCGCCTTCGTCGGCGGCGGTGTTCACCGCGTGGATGCCGGTTTCGGCGAACATCTCCTCGCGCGCGGGCCGGCCGATGCGGGCGTCGTAGTAGGCTTCGGGGTTCCACTCCACCACCACGTTGCCCAGGTCGAAGACCACCGCCGCCACCGTCATGCCCGCCGCTCCCGCCGCAGCTTCGTTTCACGCCAGAGCGTATAAAGCCCCGCCCCGCAGATCAGCGCGATGCCCGTCCAGGCGGTCAGGTCGGGCCAGCGGCCGAAGACGACGACGCCCCAGAAGATCGCCATCGGCATCGCGGCATATTCGAAAGGCGCGATCAGCGCCGCCTCGGCCAGCCGGTAGGCCTGCGAAATCAGCAGCCCGCCCACCGCCACCGATATGCCGACGGCGAGGAAATAGGGCCAGTCCGCATGCGCGGGCCAGTGCCAGTCGCGGAACAGGAACGCCAGCGAAGGGTTGGGCGAGCCCGCGAAGTGTCCGTCGCCGACCGCGAGGCCCATGATGGTGCTGAGGCAGACGAAGCCCACCTGAACGTAGAAATTCAGCGCGAAGGCGCTTTCGGTGTCCTTCATCCGCCGCGTCATCAGGTGTGTCGAGGCGTAGCAGCAGGCCGAGATCAGGACGAGCAGTGTTGCCGGCTGTATGCTGCCCGCGCCCGGGCGCAGCATCACGATCACGCCCAAAAGGCCGACGGCCACCGCCGCCCAGCGCCGGGGCCCGACCTTTTCGCCAAGGACAAAGACCGAAAGCGCGGTCAGCACGAGTGGGGCGATGAAGGCCGTGGCCACCGCGTCGGCCAAAGGCAGCGCGGCGAGGCCGAGGAAGTAGGTGACGTTCGACACCAGCACGAAGCCCACGCGCAGAAGGTGCGCCCGGCTGCGTACCGTGACGAGCTGGCGGAAGCCCGTCCGGGTCAGCGCGATCAGGGTGAAGATCGAGGCCATGCCGATGCCGGCGCGGATCAGGATCACCTGATAGAGCGCGTAATCGGCCGACAGGTGCTTCATCGCCATGTCGTTGACCGACAGGACAAGGCTTCCGGCCAGCGCGCAGCCGATCGCGATCAGCGCGGTGCGCGCCGAGGGCTGGGCCCCGAGGAGTGGCGCCTGACGGTCGGGCATGTCGGCCATGGCTCAGCCATGCCCGCGCGCCGGGCCTACGTCTGTCCCGGCGGCGACATCGCGGCGTCGGGCGGCGGCTGCCGTTTCGCCCGCGCCAGTACCCGGTCGATCGCCGCGGCGAAACGGGCGCGGTCGGCCCGGCCGAAGGGCCGCCCGCCGCCCGGGCGGAACGGGTCGGCGGCGCGCAGGTCGGCCATCAGGTCGCGGCTGGCCAGCGCCATGCCGATGTTGGCGGCGGTCAGCACCGCGCCGTCCTGCTTCACCACGACCGCGCCCTTTTCCACCGCGCGCGCCGCCAGCGGGATGTCGCCCGTCACCACCACGTCGCCCGCCCCGGCCTCGGCCGCGATCCACTTGTCGGCCGCGTCCGGCCCGTCCGGCACATAGACCATCTCGGCCCCCGGAAAAGCCGAGGGCCGAAGCCCGCCGTTCGACACGATCCGCACCGTTATCCCGTGGCGGGCGGCCGCCGTCATCGCCTCGGCCTTCACCGGGCAGGCATCGCCGTCGATGTAAAGGACAGGAGCCTGACGGAATACGCGTTGCGTGGCGAACTTCTCCATGATGGCGCCCATTCTTCACAATTGGTCGGGAGACGCTATCCTGAACCGCGCTGTCCCTTTCGCAGCTCGCGCACTATTCGAGTTCTGACAAGCCCCCGACAGAAGGAAGCCCGGCATGACCCGCCTGCGTCTCACCGACCTCCTGACGCGCGTTGCCCTGGCCGTGATCGGCGCGCTCTCGGTCTACGTCGCGCTCGACAGCGCGCTTGGCGGCACCGCGACGCTCGGCTTTCAGATCAAGGGCACGTTCCTCGTTGCCACCGACCCGCAGGCCTATGCCGTCCGCGACAGCCATGTGCGGTTCCTCGGCGCCGTATGGGGCGGCATCGGCGTGGTCTTCCTGGCCGGCGCCATCTGGACCGACCAGCTTCGCGACACCCTGCTGATCGCTTGCGGCCTCGGGCTGCTGGGCGGGCTTGCCCGCTTCTCCGCGATGGGCCCGGGCGAGCTGGTGAAGGCGGGCCTCGGCATTTCGCTGGCGATCGAACTCATCGTCCTCCCGCTGCTCGCCGCTTCGATCTGGTGGCGCGGCCCGGTCGGCGGCAGGGACGCCGTGGCGGGGGGCTGAACGGCTGCATCACCCCGGGCGCCCATCCCCACCCGCCCGGCCCCGGACCCCTCACGCCCCGATCACCGTCATGATCTCGGCAAGCGGCTTCTTGCGCTTCGCGGCCGCCGGAACCGTGGCGCCTTCGGTCGGGTGGCCGACAACCAGGATCATCACCGGCTTCTCCCGTTCCGGCCGCCCGCAGAGTGCGTTCAGGAACTTCATCGGATTGGGCGTATGGGTCAGCATCACCAGCCCCGCCCGGTGCAGTGCCGCGATCAGGAAGCCGGTCGCGATGCCGACGCTTTCGGGCACGTAGTAGTTCTTCCGCCGCCGCCCGTCCGCCGCTTCGCCCCAGCGTTCGGCGAAGATCACAATCAGCCAGGGCGCCACGGTCAGGTGCGGCTTCTCCGGCCCCGTGCCGATCGGCTCGAGCGCCCGTAGCCACTCATCGCCGCCGCCGCCCGCGTAGAAGGCGCGTTCCTCTTCCTCGGCCGCCGCGCGGATGCGCGCCTTGGCAGCGGGGTCGGAGACAGCGACGAAATGCCAGGGCTGGTGGTTCGCCCCGGATGGCGCCAGGCCCGCCGCCTCGACACAGGCCGAGATTACCGCCAGCGGCACCGGGGCCGGGGCGAAATCGCGGACCGAATGGCGCTTCCTCAGGTCGTCCCGGAACGCCTCGGCCCCGGCCAGCGCCTCGCCGTCAGGTCGCGCCACCCGGTCGGGCAGGGGCAGGGGTTCGTAGCCTGCGCTGTCTTTCCGATCCACACCCGCCCCTTCATCTTGGCCGAAATATCCCGGGGGCGCGGGGGCAGGGCCCTTGCCGCTCACCCCCTCAGCCCCCGCCGATCAGCACGCCCGCCGCGAAGACCAGCGCACCGCCCAGCACCACCTGGAAGGCGGCGCGCAGGAAGGGGGTTTCCATGAAGCGGTTCTGGATCCATGCGATGGCCCAGAGCTCGACGAACACCACGATCACCGCGATGGTCGTGGCGGTCCAGAAGTCCGCGATCAGGTAGGGCAGCGCGTGGCCGAGCCCGCCGAGCGTGGTCATCACGCCCGAGGCTATCCCGCGCTTCAGCGGCGAGCCGCGGCCCGACAGTACCCCATCGTCGTGCGCGGCCTCGGTGAAGCCCATCGAGATGCCGGCGCCGACCGAGGCGGCGAGGCCGACAAGGAAGGTGGTCCAGGTGTCCTGGGTGGCGAAGGCGGTGGCGAAGATCGGCGCCAGCGTCGAGACCGAGCCGTCCATCAGCCCGGCCAGCCCCGGCTGCACCCAGGTCAGGATGAACTGCCGCCGGGCGGCGAAGTCCTCTTCTTCCTTCGCCTCGCCGCCGAGATGTTCCCCGGCCAGATCGCCCGCGCGCTTTTCATGCTTGCCCTCGGCGGCGGCGAGATCGCCCAGCAGTTTCCGCGTCTCGGCGTCCGGCGTCTGCGCGGCCGCGCGGCGGTAGAAGTCGCCCGCCACCCGCTCCATCTCGGCCGCCTCGGCGCGCATCCGGTCAAGCCCGAGGTTCGCGATCAGCCAGACGGGCCTGCGCGCATAGAACCCGGCGACATGTTCGCGCCGGATCAGCGGGATCACCTCGCCGAAGCGCGCCCGGTGGCGGTCGATCAGCCAGCGGCGGTGGGTGTCCTCTTCCACCGCCATTGCGTCGAAGACCTCGGCCGAGGCGGGGGCGTCCTTGCGCAGCCGCTCGGCATAGGTGCGGTAGATGCGGGCGTCGTCCTCTTCCGAGGATATGGCGAGCGCCAGGATTTCCTGCTCGGACAGGTCCGAAAAACGGCGGCGGGACGAAGCGAGGCCGGGGATCATGGGGGGCTCGGGGGCTGGGCAGGGCTTAGAACGATTCCAAGCTAGGCCGCGCGGACGGGCAGGGCAACCCCGCCGGCGGGTCCGGACGAATTAACTAGCGGGTCAGGTTCGGCGCGGCCGTTAAGGTTTCGGCAAGGCCCGGCGGCGAGGCTTCCGGGATAGTTGCGCCGCCCTTCCGCCCATCGTCACGAGGTCCCCATGCCCCTTCCCGCCCCGCGCCGGCTTTGCCTTCCCCGCCTCGCACTGGCCGCCGCCGCGCTTCTGTCGCTCGCGCCCCCCATTGCTCCGGCATGGGCGGACGAAGGCGCGCGCCCCGCGCTAGTCCTTGCAGCGACGGCTTCGGCCGTCCGGCCCTGGATGTCGCCCGATGTGGGCGCGGCCTGGAGCATGGGCTTCCGCGGGCAGGGCACGACGATCACCGTCATCGACCAGTTCCTCTCGGGCCAGTCCTTCGCGGGCAATCTCGGCACGGGCGTTTCCAGCCGCCGGCACGGCGACTGGACCAGGTTGCAGGCCGGGATGGTCGCGCCCGGGGCGCGGATCGTGACCCAGGACTTCTCGAAGACCACGGCCGTCAGGCTGGCCACCGGGCTGAACACGCTGAACCTCAGCTACGGGATGTACGCGCAAGCGGGGCTTGCCGCCGGCCAGATCGGCTGGAGCCCGCGCGAAGCCTCGATCATCGGTTTCGCCGCGCGGTCGCAGGCGGTGGTCGCGAAGGCGGCGGGCAATGACGGAATCGCGGTCAATGCCGCCAACGCGCGGGGGCAGGTCGACTACCTGAACACCGCGCTGACCGGGACGGCCACAGCGATCTTTGTCGGGGCGCTGTCGTCCAACGGCACGGCGCAGGCGCCGGCAAGCCTCGCCTCCTACTCGAATTTTGCCGGCACCGACGCGCGGGTGCAGGCGCAGTTCCTCAGCGTCGGCGTCCGCAGCGACATCACCGGATTGGCCGGCACCTCCTTCGCCGCGCCGGTGGTGTCGGGCTATGCCGCGATCCTGGGGTCGAAGTTCAGGGCAGCAACGCCGGGGCAGATCGCCAGCCAGTTGCTGACGACCGCCCGCACCGACACCATTCTGAACTACACCGCCGGCCTGCATGGCCGGGGCGAGGCCAGCCTGTCGCGGGCGCTGGCACCGGTGGCGATCCGGTAAGGCGATCCGGTCGCGCGGGGGCGTCAGAAGCGGAAGGCGAGCACCGCGGCAAGGCGCGCTTCGCCCGACCCGTCGGCGCGGACCAGCGCCGCCAGCGTCTCCTCCGGCGAAAGTTCCGAGGCGGCAAGGCGGCAGTTCACCGCCTGCACGCCGCCGATGGCGCCGTAGTCCGCCACGCAGGGAAGCTCGGTCAGGTCGCCGCCGATCAGCGTTTCGCCCGAAAGCGTCAGCGTGCCGCGCCGCCCGACCGGCCACTGCGCGATGAAGCCCAGCCGCAGCGCCGGGGCGATCCGGTACTTGGGCCCGCGCTCTCCCGTCGAAATCCCCCAGATCAGCCCGAAGCCCTCGCCCAGTTCCGTCAGGAACGACACTTCCAGATCGCGCCAGTCCGCGCCGTACCAGTTGTGGAACCGGACAACGGTGCCGTCGGACAATTCGTAGGCCCCGTCGGCCAGCCGGTCGGCCAGCGCCGAGCGCGCGTTGCCCATGCCGAACCCCAGCAGGAAGGTGTTCCCCATGACCTCGCCGCGCGCCGCCGGGGCGAGCGCGAGGCAGGCGAGGAACGCGGGAACGGCGAAGCGGGGCAAGGCGGGCAGGGGGTCGGCGGCGGCCGCGCCGATCCTGACAGCGAAGGGTCGCGGAACCCTTGGGGCGGGCGATTGCCCCGTCGCCCGCAGTCAGGCGGCGGGCCTAGGCGGCAAAGGGATTCTCGATCCGCACGCCGGTGGGGACGAAATCCGCGGCATGCCGCGTGACGACGGTCGCATCCCGTGAAAGGGCAATCGCGGCGATCAGAAGATCGGAGTTTTCGTAGCCGCGTTCACCCGTCAGCCGCCCCCAGATCGCGGCGGCGGGCCTGTCGAAATCCAGCAGCCGGTCCGCGAAGACACGCCCGATTTCCTGCGCCCAGAGGGTGAGGTCTTCCGCGAAGGGCGGGTTTCTTCGGCGCTGCCGGTGAATGCCGCGCGCGATCTCGCCAAGGGTGACGACCGTGATGCGGACGTCGGCATCATTGACGCGCCGGGCCCAGTCCGCAAGTTGCGGGTGCCGTTCGACCCTGCGCAGCAGGGATACGATGTCGGTATCGAGAATGAACATCAGAACTCGATGTCGCGCGGTGCTACCCGGGTTCGGTCGGGAAGCAGCCAATCCTCATCGTCGAGAGCCGGCATGCTCATCAGATGCTCCAGGAATGACCCCCGCCCCTTCTGTGCCTGCGCGTTCAGCCGGGCGAAGTCCTCGGCCGAGATGATCACGACCGCCGGCCTGCCGCGGCGGCTCACCTCCTGCGGCTGGCCGGCCATCGCGGCTTCGACCACGGCCGAAAAGCGGTTCTTGGCGTCCTGGAGCGTCCACATCGGCGGGCCTCAACTGGCTAGCTAGCTGGCTAGCCGATAAGGTATGGGGCCGCCCCCTGCCGGTCAAGCCCGGCGGGGGATGAGCGGCACATCGCAAGTGCCGCGGCACCGTGGAAGCGGGACACGGCGTGTCAATGGCTGGCGGCTTGCTGTCCGCATCCCCACAGCGGAGGATTGAGGACGGGAGCCGGGGTTGTCGGACACTCGATCAGGCGAGCCGCAGCTTGTTGCGCGTCGGATGCAGGTGGAAAAGGCTTGGCCGCTTCCCGATCCATTTTGCCCAGTTCGCGCCGACGGTCGCCTTGCGGTCGCGCCCGGTCGCGACATAGCGGAGGTTCAGGGCGCTGAGGCACATCCACCCGTCCATGCCCGCGCCCTCGCGGACAAGGCGCGCGACCACATCCTCCGGTCCTTCCGGCAACGGTGCCTCCGGCAACGGCCTGGCCGGTCCGGCGTCACCGGCCAGTGCGACAAACCGGCTGCACTTGGCGCGGAAATCCGGTGGAGCCTTCCCCTCGCCCGCGCCGACGACATGGAAACCGCGCCCGACCAGACGTTCGGCAAGGTGTCCGAAATCTCTGTCCGACGAGGCGATGACGAAGCAGTCGGCCCGCCCATCGATCACCAGTTCCATAGCCTCGATACAAAGCAGCATGTCGGCGCCGTTCTTGCCACTGCCGGTCAGGCGCGGCGCCACCGAAGCGACTGCCGACCACGCGCGCATCGCCGCTTCTTGGCCATAGACACGGCGGACCGTGACTGTCCCGATCCCGGCTGCGGTTTCAGCGAGCTTCTCCGCGTGTCGCGCCGAAAGGTTGTCGCCGTCGATCAGCAGCGCGACGCGGGTGAATTCGGGTCCGGGCAGATGCGTCATTCCTGCGAACTTCGGCTACAAGACTTCCGGAAGCTGCAGAATGAACCTGTCGGAAGTTGGGCGACGTGGGCCCAGGTGCCAGACACTCCTGTCAGTTCCTGCGGGCGGTCAGGAGCCGGCGATCGCGGGGGGGCCGGGGGTGCGCAGCCCGGCGTTGTCCGTCACGCGATATCCCGGGCCATCATCTGGTTGCCGTCCTTGCGGACCTCGAAGCGCTTCGACAGGCGCTTGATCAGGTCCGACAGGCGCGCGCTGCCATAGGTGCGGGGGTCAAAGTCGGGGTCCGACCGCACCATGTACTGCCCGATCTGGCCCAGCGAGTACCATTCCCCGTCCGGGTCGATCGCCGTCATCGCCTTGCGGATCAGCGGGATCGCCTCGGTCTCGTGCCGCTTCACGCGCGCAGGTGGGGCCGCCGCAGGGCTCGCCGCGCCGGCCGGGGCGCCGGCTGGCGCAGGCGGTACGCCGCGCGCCGTGGCTGCCACGGATGCCCTCGGTTCGGGGTCGGCCTCGTCCACGATGTTCTCGATCAGGATGAAGCGGTTGCAGACCTTGCGCAGGCTCTCCGGCGTCTTGCCCTCGCCGATGCCGATGACCTCGAGCCCCTCTTCGCGGATGCGGCTGGCAAGGCGGGTGAAGTCGCTGTCGGAACTGACCAGCACGAAGCCGTCGAACTTGCCCGCATGCAGGATGTCCATCGCGTCGATGACCAGCCCGATGTCCGAGGCGTTCTTGCCCTTGGTGTTGGCCGATTGCTGGTGCATGACCAGCCCCAGATCGCGCGCCGCGTTCTTCCACCCGGCAAGCTGCTGGCTGGACCAGTCGCCATAGACGCGGCGCAGGGCGGGTTCGCCGATGGTCCCGATTTCCTTCAGGATCGCCTCGGCGTGCCGCGCCAGCACGTTGTCGGCGTCGATCAGCACGGCCAGAAGGTTCGCCCCGTCGCGCGCCACCCTAATGGACCACGACGGAGCGGATGCATTCCTCACAAGGCATCGCGTCGAAGCCCTTGTTGCGGTCCGAAAGCAGCAGGATGCGGGTTGTCATCGGGTCAAACTCCATCATTCGGGCATCGTTCCCGAGTTCAGTCGCACCCTGCGGAGGTAGGCGTCAAACATCGGAACGGTAAAGGCGGTATCGCCGTGGTAGGGACTGAAGACCATTCCCTTCTTGATAAGCGAGTTTCGGGTCGGAGCAACGCTTTCCACCTTGCGGCCCATGCGCGCCGCGATGTCGCCGGAGCGATGCGGACCCGGTCCGAGATCGGACATCGAGAACAGGTAGTCCTTCTCAGCCGCCGACAGGCGGTCGAAGCGGACGCGGAAGAAGCTTTCGTCCAGGTTGGCCAGCGCGTGGCCCGTTGCGGTTGCGACGTCTTCTGCGGTGATCTCGCTGCCAGAGGCGCAGTTCCAGGCAAAGTGGCCCCATGTCTGCAGGAAGTAGGGATATCCCTCGGTTCGTCTGACGATTTCCGACACGGCCGGGCCGGAAATACGTGCCCCTTCGGCCGCGACAGGTTCGACGAGGGCCGCAGCCGCATCGAAGTCCGACAGCTTCCCCACCGCAGGGTAGTCAAACAACCGTTCGGCATAGGATTTTGACTTTCCGGCCAGTCCCAGCAGGAGTGGCAGCCCTCCGCCAACCAGAACGACCGGCAGTGCGCGCTGTTGAATCCGATGCATCGCCATGATCAGGGCGCTCATCTCGCGTTCAGTAAGGTACTGCAGTTCGTCTATGACAAGCGCGACGGCGGTTTGCTTTTCCTTCGCGGCAGTTCCGACTGCCTCAAACAGGTCGGCGAGATCAGTTTCCAGGTCTCCGCTGTCGGCAGTCCCCGACTCGGGCTCAAGCGAGAGCGAGAACTCGATGTCGCCGATAGAGGCCCTTACCGACGACGCGAATGCCGCGAGGACGCGCAATGCGCGCTTCCCGGATTCGATCGCGCTTCTGATCCGGTCGAGCCTCAGGATGACCTGGCGCAGCTTGGGAAGCAGCAATGCCGGAAGACTCGCGTTTTCGCGCGCTTCAATCTGTACGGCGAGATAGCCGAGGTCGTTCGCGGTCTTGAAGACTTCGTTCAGCAGGACGGTCTTTCCCACGCCCCGAAGACCCACCACGATGAACGACTTGGAATGCCTGCCCTCCTTGACGCGTCCGAGCGTGAGGGCGGTTCTCGCAAGAAGCTCGTCCCGCCCGGCCAGCTTCGGCGGGGGTGTGCCTGCCCCGGGGGCGAAAGGATTCCTAAGCGGGTCCATAGCGGTCTTAGCGTTCTTATACGAAAAGCAATAAGATGCGTAAGATTGCTATGGATCAACCGCACAGACTCGTCAATACACCACCACCGACCTGATGCTCTCCCCCCGGTGCATCAACTCAAACCCCTTGTTGATGTCGCTCAGCGGCAAAATGTGGGTGATCATCGGGTCGATCTCGATCTTGCCCTGCATGTACCAGTCGACGATCTTCGGCACGTCCGTCCGCCCCCGCGCGCCGCCGAAGGCGGTGCCTTTCCAGACCCGCCCGGTGACCAGCTGGAAGGGCCGCGTCTCGATCACCGCCCCCGCCGGGGCGACCCCGATGATGACCGAAACGCCCCAGCCCCGGTGGGTGCATTCCAGCGCGTCGCGCATCACCTTGACGTTGCCGGTGCAGTCGAAGGAATAGTCCGCCCCGCCGATCTGGTCGAACGGGGTCTTCGTCAGGTTGACGAGGTAGGGCACAAGGTCGCCCTCGACCTCTTTCGGGTTGACGAAATGCGTCATCCCGAAGCGCTCGCCCCAGGCCTTGCGGTCGGGGTTGATGTCCACCCCGATGATCATGTCGGCGCCCGCCAGACGCAGCCCCTGGATGACGTTCAGCCCGATGCCGCCCAGCCCGAACACCACCGCCTTCGCCCCGGCTTCCACATTGGCGGTGTTCAGCACGGCGCCGACGCCGGTGGTGACGCCGCAGCCGATGTAGCAGATCTTGTCGAAGGGCGCGTCCTCGCGGACCTTCGCCACGGCGATTTCCGGCAGCACTGTGTAGTTCGAGAAGGTCGAGCAGCCCATGTAGTGCAGGATCGGCGTGCCGTCGGTCATCGAGAAACGCGAGGTGCCGTCGGGCATCACGCCCTTGCCCTGCGTCGCCCGGATCGAGGTGCAGAGGTTCGTCTTGCGGCTCAGGCACGACGGGCAGGTGCGGCATTCCGGCGTGTAAAGCGGGATGACATGGTCGCCCTTCTTCAGCGTCGTCACGCCGGGGCCCACATCGACCACCACGCCCGCGCCCTCGTGCCCGAGGATGGCGGGGAACATGCCTTCGGGGTCGGCGCCCGACAGGGTGAATTCGTCGGTGTGGCAGATGCCGGTCGCCCGGATCTCGACCAGCACCTCGCCGGCCTTCGGCCCGTCGAGGTTGACCTCCATGATCTGAAGCGGTTTGCCGGCTGCGACGGCGACGGCGGCGCGGGTGCGCATGACGGGGTCCTCCATTCGGTCTTTGCCGCAGACCATCGGCCAAACTATCGTCCGAAGCAACGGCCGGATCGCGGGCCGGGGAGGATGACAGATGTGGCGCAGGGTTCTGGTGGTGACGGCGGCGTTGGCGGGATGCGGGGCATCGTCCGGCGAGGATGTCGCCGAGGTTGCGCCGCCCGGCACCTGCGGCGCGGACGGCCTGCAGGGGCTGGTCGGGCAAGGCGAGGCCGTTCTGGCGACGATGCGCTTCACGCAGACGGTGCGGATCATCCGGCCCGGCATGCCGGTGACGATGGATTACAGCGCCGGGCGCCTGAACATCGAAACGGACGCCCGGGATCGCATCGCCCGCGTCTTCTGCGGCTGACCGCGCCCGCCCGGGCCCGTCGCGGGCCCTGCCGTCAGCCCTGCGCCTTGAAGTCCTGATGGCAGCCGCCGCAGACCTTGCCGAGCCCGTCCATGGCGCCCTTGATGCTGCCGGCGGTGGACACGTCCAGCCCGCCGGCGGCTTCGCCGAGCTTCGCAGCCTTCGCCTCGAAGCTTGACCAGTTCGCCCAGATTTCCGGCTTGGCGCGGGACTTCGGGTCGGTTTCGTTGGCCTTGAAGGCTTCGGGGATCTTTCCCGCGCCGGCGACGATGGCCGCCTTCGCGGCTTCGGCCTGGCCCGCGTCGAAGGCCACCTTCCCTTTGCCCATGCCGGCCAGCAGCTCGACGTTCTTGGCGATGCCGTCCATCAGTTCCTGCCGCGCCTTGGCGGCGGGGTTCGTCGCCTCGGCGGCGAAGACGGCGCCGGCGGCGGCGATGGCGGCGGCGCAGAGAAGCTTTCCGGTCAGGGTCATCGTGGTTCCTTCGTTGTGGCGGGGCGGGTCGGCCGGCGCACCCTGCCACGGCCGGAAGGGGCCTGTGGCTCACGTTCCCGTGTGGCGGCGGGCCGATGCCGGATCGACTCTGGATCGACTCGGGCGGGGGAATCGGCGTAGACAGGAACATAAGAAGAACATCCATCCCCCCTTCCCCCGCTCCGTCACCGCTGCCGCCATGCCCGCCCGCCGCATCCTGTCGCTCTGGTTCCCCCGGCTCGGCGCCGAACGCCTGCTCCGGCAGCGCCGGGGTCTGCCCGAGGTGGCGTTCGCGGTGGTGGCCGAGGTCGCGAACGCCCAGGTCCTTTCCTCGCTGAACGCGTTGGCCGGGGCGCAGGGCCTGTGGTCCGGCCAGCCGCTCCGCGATGCCCGCGCGATGTGCCCCGCGCTGGTCACCGCCTTCCGCAACCCGCAGGCCGAGGCGCAGTTCCTGGCCGCGCTCCGCCGCTGGGCGGGCAAGTTCAGCCCCTGGGTGGCGGAAGAGGCGCCCGACGGGCTGATCGTCGACCTGACCGGGTCGGCGCATCTTTACGGCGGCGAAGACGGGGTGCTTCAGGCGGTGGCGGGCGACTGTACCGATCTCGGACTGACGGTCACGGCAGGGATCGCCGATACGCCCGGCGCGGCCTGGGCGCTGGCGCGCTACGCCGGACAGGATTGGGCGGGGCATGGGGGCGGAACGGCGCGTTCGGGCGACGCCATCGACCAGGAGGCGCGGGCGACCCGGTCGCGGGCGGCCAAGCGGCACTGGACGAAGGGCGGCACGGGGGGCGCGCGGGGCGGCGCCCGCCCGCCTGACGACGGCAAGGGCCACGGCGACGGCCCCGAAGGCCCGCCCGCCCTTCCCCTTGGCCGGATCGCGCCGCCGGGGCGGACGGCGCAGGCCATCGCCGCCCTGCCGGTCGCGGCGCTGCGCATCCCCGACGCGACGGCGGCGGGGCTGATCCGCCTCGGCCTGCGCCATGTCGGCGACCTCATGGGAATGCCCCGCGCCGGCCTTTCCCGCCGCTTCGGCGCCGACCTGATCCGCCGGCTCGACCAGGCAACCGGGGCCGAACCCGAACCCGTCTCGCCCGCGCGCCCCGCCGACCGCTTCGCGGTGCGCCTGACGCTGCCCGACCCGATCGGCCTCGCCCCCGACATCATGGCCGGGATCGACCGCCTGCTGCCGGCGCTCTGCGACCGGCTCCGCGCCAGGGGCCGGGGGGCGCGGCGGGTCCGGCTGCAGCTCTTCCGCGCCGACCGTTCCATGCAGGAAATCAACCTCGGCCTCGCCCGCCCCACCGCCGACCCCGACCGCATCCGCCCGCTCTTCATGCTGAAGATGGAAACCGTGGACCCCGGCTTCGGCATCGACGCGCTGCGCATCGAGGCGCATGTGACCGAACCCGTCCACGCCCGCCAGCACTGCGGCCACCTCGACGCCACCGAAGCCGCAGGGGCGGCGGCGGGCGGGGGAAAGGACGGGCCCGGGGCGCTCGACGACCTTGTCGCCCGGCTCGGCGCCCGCATCGGGCTCGAGGCGATCACCCGGCTCCACCCCGCCGACAGCCACATCCCCGAAAAGGCCGCCCGCATCCTGCCCGTCGCCTGGTCCGAACCCGCCGCCGGCTGGCCCGCCCCCCCGGTGCCCCGCCCGCTCCTGCTCTTCCGCCCCGAGCCCGTCCAGGCCCCCGAAGACCCCATGCCCCCCGCCCGCTTCCGCTGGCGGCGGCGCGACTTCGCCACGCTTTCGGCCACCGGCCCCGAACGCATCGCGCCGGAATGGTGGCTGGACGAACCCGCCTGGCGCTCCGGCCCGCGCGACTACTGGCGGATCGAGACCGAAACCGGCGAGCGGCTCTGGCTCTTCTACGCCCATGGCGGCGCCGTCACCGGCGGCTGGTTCGCGCAGGGCGATTTCGGATGAGGAGAGAGAAAGGGCCGCCCGCCCCCGCCCGCCCCCGCGCGGCGGAAAGAAAAAGCCCCGCCGGACGCGGCGGGGCTTTCAGGGAAGTACTCCGGCAGTGCGAACTGGGTGGGGGCTGTTGACCGCACCGCCGGAGCTAGCTCTCTCGCTATGGGGATCACTTTCCCGGCCAAACGCGGCGGCAGAGCGGAGGCGCCGTGAAACCTTGAGGGAATTCTTGTGTCAG
>JBJXFU010000074.1:0-49067 GCA_046155885.1 Paracoccaceae bacterium | reverse complement strand
GTTTCTTTCCGTCATGATCTGGGCCCTTGAAACGGCTGAGTGCCAACATCACGATTCTATTTCGATAAGTTCCGAGGGTCAGATGCCGTTGCGCACAATATTTTTCGATGAGTCTGGGTTCACCGGCTACAATCTTCTTGACCCCGATCAGCCTGTATTTGCTGTGGCCAGTGCAGACATCGCGGATTCGAGGGCCGAAGAGATTCTTCGGTCGTCGTTTCCGCACAACCGAGCAGATGAGTTTCACTTCACCCGAATTTGGGGCTCAAGGCGCCAACGGGAGGGGCTGAAGGCCTTTTGCGGCCATCTGCATGAAGTGGCTGACACTTCCTTCTGTTATGCGACGGACAAGCGCTTTGCCGTCCTGACCAAGATCATGGACTTCTTGGTCGAGCCCGTCATAACCAACGCGGGGTTCGATTTCTACGACGAGGGCTTCTGTTGGCGATATTCGAACTACGTCCATTTTGGCTTGACGCAGTTTGCTCCCCCTGAGTTGCTGGACTGCCTGTTGGCTTACTATCAGGAGTTCAGCCGCGATCCGACGCGCGAGCGGCTTTCGACCCTTAAGTTCCGCCTCAGGATGATGGCGGCGAGTTCGGAAGGGCGGATACAGGTGTCTCTGGATCAGATGGCGATGGGCGCGGAACTCTTCGAGCGCTACAACAGCCTCGACGATTTCCGCAGTTCCAACAACATCCAGACGAGCACGATGATCGCCATCATCGGCCACTGGCGCCAGACCTATCCCGAAGACTTCGCGGTGGTCCATGACGCGTCGTCTTCCTTCCTGCGTGACCGGCCGATGTGGGATATAATCACTGCTGCGGACAATCCCGAGGTAGTGCTGAAGGCAGGCGACGGCAGCCTCGTGCCGCACCCCCTGAGGGTAGTCTCGACGGAAGCACGGGACTCGCGACAGAGCTATCCGATACAGTTCTGCGACATCCTCGCAGGCCTGACCGCCAAGCACTTCAATCCAAACTTGGATGACGAGGACCGGGCGTACATGAACGAATTGATCGGTGAAGGACTGGACAACATTTCCTCCAACAGGCTGATCCCTAGCGGGGAATTTCCTGTTCGGATTCCGCCTAAGAAACTCGACGGACCCGACGTGGTCGATCAGATGGCGGAAATGCTTCGTGGACGCCTCGGTTAGTTGGATTCTCCCGAAATACCGCGTAAGCGAGTTCGGCGCTTGCGGGCTTACTGCATGACGGCGGCATGGTCCCAGCAGGTCCCGATTCCCCTTCGCAACGTCGCCGCAGTCTACGTCCTCACGGGTTGGCTGCCGGAGTTCCTGTAGCGGAACGTGATTGTCTTCGGGGTTCGCGGGTCACGGGGAACGCGACACGCTTGCATGAGGGGCGGCGGACGTCGCCGCCCGGAGACAGGAGAGCCGCACCATGACCTACTATCAGGGGCGCATCGCGCGCATCACCCACCTCGACCCGTTCACCGTCGAGACGCTGATGATGGATGAGCACCACACCCTCGACCACCTGACCGACGACGACTTCCGGGCCTTCGTCCAATCCATTGAGGCAGTGGCCGCCAACGAGGGGATCAGCGCCGAGGCGTGGGTGGCCCGCGAGCGGGCCGACATCGTCGCCTGCGGGCTGATGGCCGAGGGCCTACAGGCGGCGCTAGAGGGGGACGCGGCATGACGAGACGCAGGACGGTCCACGAAGAGGTGGCGGAGGTGATGGCCGTAGGCGTGGACGACGACCCGGGAGGGCTCGACACGCCGCACGGCGACGACGTGGCTGATGCGACCGAACCGACGGTCGCCGAGAGACCCGAGCCGGACGACCGCTGCGCTGCGGTCGTCGAACGCGATGATGCCTCGGAACGGGTGGACACGTCCGCCCGGGGCGCTGTCGGTCGGCTCGTCGCCGAACTGCTCGCCGACCCCGGCCTGAGCTACGAGGCCATCGTGGATCGGGTCATGGGCGCACATCCGACCGCCCGCACCACGGTCAGGTCGGTGGCGAGCACGGCTAGTGCGATGCGCAAGAAGGGGACTGCGGTCCCTATGCGGCGGCCGTCCAAGCCGGACTGATCGCAAGGCAGACCAGCAAATGACGAGGGGGTTGCAGTCATCTGCAGCCCCTTTTTCGTCTGATACTATCGCGCCCGTCTGGCCGCAGGACGCACGTGGTCGCAATCATATTCGACACAGTATTCGACGAATATCTTGACAGCCTGCGCTCCATTGCCCATGTTGAGGATCAACGCAAGGTCACCGGCCTATGCGCGTGGATCGAACAGTATAGGAGAAATCATGGACGGCGGGGACACAGCCATCGGCCCAAAGCGGGCAAAGTTCCGTGAGATAGCGGAGAGCAGGACCAACAAAGCGATCGAAGCCATCGGTCGGATTGGTAACCTGTCCAACAGGTCGCTCTATGAGTGGGATGAGAGTGAGCTCCGGAAGGTGCTCAAGGCGCTGCGTGACGCCGCTGCCGAGGTCGAGGCCCGTTTTGCCTCGCCGAAGGGCAAGGTTGGCGCGAAGTTCAAGTTCTGACGGGAAGCACCGATGCAAGAACGCGACCTCCTCGACGCCCTGCTGGCCGCAGATAACACCCAGCAGGTCGAGACTGCGCTGGCAGCGTTCCTATTGGCGAACCCTGACGCGGGCTTTCAGCCTGTCGGGCGGCGCCCGAACAACCGTGGCGCCATTGAGGTTGCGTCCGATGCCGGGCGGTCCGCGATCGAACGTGTGACCAACATGCTAGACTCGCTCCTGGAACTGGAGTTTGAGCGGCACGGCGGCAACCCGGTCTGTCGGTCCCCGCGAGAAGCAGCCAGCGCATGGCTGGACGTCCCCGAGAAGGAGGGCCTCTCGGCGCTGAGCAACAAGCAGCGTCAGGACCTTGCGGCTAGGGCAGTCATCCGCCTGGAGCCCGGTGAAGGCACCCAGTCGAGACTGCTGACCGTTGTGGACCGGGGCATCGGGATCGAGCCGGAGCGACTAGAGGGCACGATCCTCAGCCTGAACGAGAGTAACAAGATTCAGAAGCACTATCTGGCAGGCACTTACGGGCAGGGTGGGTCTAGCACCTATGCCTTCTGCAAGTACGCCGCAATCGTCTCACGGCGCGTCGGCTCAGACCGGATCGGGTTCACGCTCGTGAAGTATGAGGACCTACCGGCGGATGACTTCAAGACGGGACGCTATGTCTTCTTGGTGAGGAGCGATGCGCCGCTACAGGTTCCTGCGATCGCGGGAGACGCAGAACACGGCACGACGGTCCGCCACTTCGGGTACGACCTCACCAGCTACACTTCGGCCCTCGGCTCCAAGAGCATGTACGGCATTCTGGGCCGCATCATGTTTGATCCGGTGTCTGCAATCCGCTTCGAGAACCGTGTCCACGACTGGAACCGGACGATTAAGGGGGCACGAAACTCGCTCAACGGCGCAGTCGATGAAGGGGACGAGGCGAAGGGGCCCACCCTCGACCACCACGTTCCGATGTTCAGTGTTGACTTGGGCGACTATGGCTCCATCCGGATCGAATACTGGGTCCTCGCCCGCGCGGAGACAGCAAAGGGCAAGAAACGGACCAAACCCGCCGAGAACTTTGTGGATGCCGCGCGGCCGGTGGTTCTGACGCACAATGGGCAGAACCAGGGCGAGGTCAGCGGCAAGCTAATCAAGGACGCAAAGGACGGTGCCGACCTCCCGTTCCTCCAGACGCAGGGGCGGCTCATCTGCCACGTGAATTGCGACCGGCTCTCCCCGAACGCAAAGCGAATGCTGTTCTCTAGCACGCGCGAGCACTCCCGGGAGGGGTTCATGCTTGAGCGCATCAGGAGCGAGCTTGTCCGGGCACTGAGGGCCGACGACGAACTGGTGCGCCTCAACGAGGAGGCACGGGAACAGAGCCTCAAAGAGAAAGACGAGGACGCGCAGAAGAACATGCGACGCCAGGTCGCAAGACTCCTGCGCATCGCGGGTGCTGCCCTTCACGAGGTTGGCGGCACGAAGGACAAGCCAGGCGAAGACAGGGAAGTCAAACCAAGACCTCCACGTGTCAAGCCCTTGCCCATCGAGCCGAAGGACCCGCCGACCTTCATTCGGATCGTCTGGGAGAAGGACGAGGAGATGCCCTTCTATGCCGGACAGCGCAGGTATGTTCGGGTCGAGACGGACGCCAACTCCGACTATCACGATGCCGACGACCCTGCGGCTTCGCGCCTGAACATCGCAGTGGGCGACGACCTGAGGGTGTTCGGAACAAGTCCGCTTAAGGGCGGTCGGATGCGGATCGGTGTAGAGTGTTGCGAGGCAGTGGTGATGGGCTCGGTCGGGTCGATCAGGGTCGAACTCTACCGCAAGGGCCTTCCGGCCCTCAGTGACGAGGCGATCTATGCTGTGGTCGAGCCCCCGGAGCCAAAGCAGCAACAGAGCACCAATAGCACCCTGCCGGACTTTGAGGTCATAGCCGTATCGGGTCCCGATGACGACCAATGGGACAACATTTGCGACGATCCGGACGACGTGAAAGTCGCTCGCCACGCAAGCAACTTCGTGATGAACGAAGGGAAACTGTACGTCTACTACTCCGAGGCGTTCCCGAGGTTCGCCACAGAAGTGCGCCGTTTCGAGGCCCAGAACGAAGCGCTCGCGTCATCGTTCCGTGCCCGCTACGAGATGTGGCTCGCCGTCCATTCCTTGCTGATGTACCAGGCTCAGGAAACAGAAGCGGCACCCGAAGACATGCCCGAGGCGGCAGCCTTCGAAATGGGAAGGCAGGAGCGCGCCCGCCTCGCGGTGATTGCTGCGATGGTTGCCGCTCAGGAAGTGAAAAACGGTGTCGCCGACGTTGAGGACGATGACTCTGCCGCGGCGTGATGCGCTCGGTCGTCCCTGGCGGGCTCCGCAACCGAAATGCCGCTACAGGTGTTTCGGACTTCCACTGGATCGAACCGGCTGATCGAATGTGCAGCATACTGCCAGTCCGCTTCGACGCTGAGCCAACGCCGGCCCAGGCCCTCGGCGACTGCGCCGGTGGTATTGCTGCCAGCAAACGGGTCCAGAACCATGTCGCCCTCGTCAGTCAGGAACCGCACGAAGAACTCGACGAGGCTCTTGGGCATCCTGGCGGGGTGCACGGCCGTGCCGTGGTCAAGGCAGAACTTGCGGTAGCCGTCGCTGGACAAGGTGTTGGCGGCCTTGAGCAGGTTCGTCGCCTGCTGGTACTCTGCGATCATATCTATGTTGAGGTCGAACTGATCCTGCGAGATGGTGCCGTCGATGGACGGAATGCCGTCGACGTCCCCGACATTCGGGGGAATGGCTCCACCGTTGTCCAGCTTGAAGCTCTCGGCACCGATGTTGTGCGCAGACGGGCGGGGGCCGGCGTTGTACTTCCCAGTCTCGATCAGCCGCTTCATGCTACGGCTGTACTCGCGAAGGACCTTGCGATTGTCCGCCTTCGGCCGCTCGTTCGGTGACATCCACCAGATGCGGGTGAAGGCGTCCTTGACCCGTGACCGCTCGATGTTGACCCACTCTACCGGCGAGGGCAGGCGCGCTGGGTTGTACCAGATGAACTCCTGGCAAAGGTGAAGGTCGCCCTTCTCCATGAACTCAAGGAACGCCTTCAAGACGTGGGTCGACATGACCGGCTTGCCCGGCATCCACGCGTTCCCAATCTCGATCACGATGGAACCGTCCTCGGTCACCATCTCGCGCAGGATCGGCGCGAAGTCAGCGAACCATGAGACGTACTCGTCCTGGGTCCGGTTGCCGTATGCCTTCTTGGTGTTCAGCGGGAAGGGCGGAGAGGTCATGACCAGCTGCACCTTGCCAGCGTGCGCCGAGAGCGCAGGCGACCTCAGGACTTTCTCAGACTCTCCGTGGTAGAGAGCACCGAGCGCAGTCGTGTAGACTGGGGCGGACGCATCGGCATCACCGGGCGGCGAAGCCGCGATGCTCGCCGTATGCGTCTCGAACCAGTCAGCCATGAAATACCCCCGCGCGCTTCACGCTCCCTACCATATCTCGGAAGTCAAGACCCGGATACCCCAAAGGCTTGGGTCCTGTCCGGTCTTGTCCGTCCGCCCCCAAGCACAGCGCCGGGAAACGTTTACTGTGTCAATCCGGTGCTTGGGACTGTCAACACACGCGGCCGTACGGCCTAAGTGCTTGATTTGATTGGCGGACCCGGAGCGATTCGAACGCCCGACCCTCAGATTCGTAGTCTGATGCTCTATCCAGCTGAGCTACGGGTCCGCAATGCGTGGGGGATTTAGCCCCCCACCCGCCTCGATGCAAGGGCAAACCGGCGGGCGGGCCGGCGCCGGCGGTCGGTTCAGACGCGGGCGGGCGCTTCGGCGGGGGAGGCGTCTTTCGGGATGCGGACCATGAACTCGGTGCCGTCGGCATCGGTCCGCACCAGGTCGAGCCGCCCGCCATGCCCGCGCACCAGATCGGCGGCGATGGCGAGGCCGAGGCCGGTGCCGCCCTTGCGGGTGCCGACGTGGAAGGGTTCGAAGAGGTGGTCGAGCAGGCGCGGCGGCAGGCCGGGCCCGGTATCGCCGACACGGATCCACCAGTCGGCCTCGGCCTCGCCGGCGCCGATCTCGATGGTGCCGCCCCGGCCTGTCGCCTCGATCGCCTGGCGGGCGTTCCGCGCAAGGTTCGAGAGGACCCGGTGCAGCTGCTCCTGATCGGCCCGGATGGTGAGATTGGGGGCCACATCGACCACGAAGTCGATCCCCTCGGGGGCCGCGAGCTTTTCGCTTTCGGCGACTTCGGCGGCAAGTCCGCGCAGCATGAAGCGCATCAGCGCGGGCGGCGGTTCCTCGGCCTTGCCGAAGGTGAGAGTGGCTTCGCAGAGGTTCACCGCGCGCGAGATTGAGGCCACGAGTTTAGGCGCGGCGCGGCGGACGGCGGGGTCTTCGCTGGCCTCCATCCGGTCGGCAAGAAGCTGGGCGGTGGTCAGGATGTTCCTGAGGTCATGGCTGATCTTCGCCACCGCGCCGCCAAGCTGGGCCAGCCGCTCTTTCTGTTTCAGGGCTGCCGTGAGCTGCCGCTGCATCATCTGCAGCGCCGTTTCCGCCTCGCGCAGTTCGCGCACGCCGGCCTGCGGCTCGATGAAGCGGCGCGCGTCCTCGGGCGCTTCGGCATAGGCCATCATGTGCGTGACCACGCGCTTGATCGGCGTGACGAGAAGGCGGCGCACCGCGAGGAAAAGCAGGCCTGCGGTGACGCTGGAGATCACCGCCGAAAGGGCGAGGATGCGCAGGCCATAGTCGATCATCGCGGCGCGCAGGGGGGCGGTCGGCATCGTCGCCTCGATCAGGAGCCCCGCCTGCTTGACCGGATCGCCGATCACGCGGATCACCTTTTCCCGCGAATCGGCCAGCGTCACCATCGCATCGCGGATCAGCAGCCAGGCCGGCGCGTCGCGCAGATCGAAGGTCGCGTCGATGGGCTGCGGGATCGGCGACGAGAGCACGAGCTGGCGCACCTCGTCGCGGCGCAGGACGACGTTGTAGACCTCGGCGTTCGCCAGGAGCTCGCTTTCGAGCCGGGGGTCGATCAACCGGTCGGTGGCGAGCAGCGCCAGCGAGGCGATCTGCGCGCGTTCGAGCCGCGACATGATGTAGTCCTCGCGGAAACGCGCCACCGAGGGGACGAAGATCAGGACTTCCGCGACCATGACGAAAACTGTCGTCAGGATCAGGAACCGCCCCGAAAGCGAGTTCAGGAACATCGCCGCCTTTCGCCTGCCGCCGGTTGCCGCCTTGCCGTCGCGACCTGTATGATATGGCGCGCCGGGTGCCGGTTGTCAAAGAAGCGCGGGGAAGGCCGGGCGCCCGGTGGCTGCCGGCAGCGTGAAGCGCGGCGGGCGAGTTGACTTGGCCTGCGGCTGCGTCTATCAGCCGGGCTTCGAAATGCGCGGTGGGGCGAATCCGGCGCGGGCAGACGCCCGACGGGGGCCCGTCCGCCGGACGGAGAGCATCGTGAGCAAGCGCACCTTTCAGCCTTCGAACCTCGTTCGCGCCCGCCGCCACGGCTTCCGTGCGCGTATGGCCACCAAGGGCGGCCGCAGGGTATTGAACGCCCGCCGCGCCCGGGGCCGCAAGGTCCTGTCGGCGTAAGCCGCCCGGATCGGGGAAGCGGCCCATGCAGCCGCCGGCCGATACCGCCGTGGGCCTGACCGGGCCAGGGGCGGATGGCCGGGCCGGGGCCGCGACGATCCTTCGCCTTCGCTATCGCGCCGACTTCCTGCGCGCCGCGCAATCGCGCCGGCACGGGACGCCGGGGTTCACCCTGCAGGCGCGCATGCGCGGCGAAAGCGAGGCGGAGGGCGCGGCGATCCGGCTTGGGTTCACCTGTTCCAAAAAGCTCGGCAATGCCGTCACCCGCAACCGCGCCAAGCGGCGGCTGCGCGCCCTGGCACGCGAGGTAGTCCCGTCGCAGGGGCGCGCAGGGTGGGACTATGTGCTGGTCGGCCGGCCCGGGGCCACGGTGGCGCTGCCCTTCGCGGCGATGCTTGGCGATCTGGAACGCGCGATGGAACGGGTGCACCGCGCGGTGCCGGCCGGGCCGCGCCAGCCCGGGCCGTGACGCCGCTGGCCCATATCGTCGCCCTGCCCGTCCGCGCCTACCGGCTGGTCCTGTCGCCCTGGGTGGGCCACGGCTGCCGGTACCAGCCGACCTGCTCGGCCTATGCGCTGGAGGCGCTGGAGCGGCACGGGGCGGCCCGCGGAAGCTGGCTGGCGCTGCGCCGCGTGCTGCGCTGCCACCCTTGGGGCGGATCGGGGATCGACAACGTGCCGGATTGACCGGGCGGCCGCCGCCCGGGCGCGTCAGTCGTCGAAGGGCTTCACCCGCGCGATGCGGAAGGCCGGGGCGCCGGCGGAAATCGCGGCGACCTCGTCTTCGGTCAGCTGGACCGAGACGCTCCGCAACCTCATCACAGCGTCCATACCGACCGGAGTCGCGGTGAAGCGGTCCGCCACAAACCGCTCGGCGGACGCGGCCAGCGCGGCCAAGGGGTCGGCGCCGAAAAGGATCGCGCCGTCGAAGTCGACCGACCGGAGGTCGGCCCCCGTGAAATCCGCCTTCAGGATCACCGCGCCCCGCAGGCTCGATGCGCCGAGCGAAGTCTTGCCGAAATCCACGCCGGCGATCACCGCGCCGTCGAAGCGCGAGGCCATGAGCGTGGCCCCCGAGAAATCGACCCTGCGGAGGAAGGCGTCGCGGAAATCGGCGCCGACGAGGGAACTGGGCATGGGCGCGTCGTCGGCACGGTAGGGCGGGCGCATGCGGTCGGAGCCGAGGATGGCGAAGGTCGTGTCGGCGATGAACGTGCGGCGGAATCGCGCGTTGTCGAGGAACGCGCCGCCGAAGTCCGAGGAACGGATATGGGTTCCGGTAAAGTCGGCGTAGGAGAGCTGGGCGCCGCCCGCTGTCACCAGGCCGATCAGGGAATCCTGCAGCTGGGCGAAGTTGAGGTCGAGGCCCAGCTGGTTCAGGGCCTCGAGATTGCGCAGCCCCCCGGAAAAGAGAATCTGTAGAAGCTGGCCGCGCTCGGGGCTGGAGAGCCGGTCGATCAGGCGGTTCTGCGTGTCGGTCGGGGTCCAGCCGGTGGCATCGGCCATCCGCGCCCAGGTGCCCGGCAGATCCTCGCGCCGCCCTTCCATCGCCACCCGCATCCGGTCGTCGGGGTCGTCGGGGGAAAGGCCGGTGTCGAGGAAGCGGTAGGGCCGAGCGGCGCGGCTGACCGAGACGATGCGGAGCATCAGTGCCCGGTCGAGGCCGGTCACCGGATCGATGATGTAGGTGAGGTCGGAAAGCGGGTCGATCGTTTCGCCCGCCGCTGCGGCGTCGGCTTCGAACCGGCGGGCGGCACGTTCGGCGGCCTTGCCGATTTCGGCCGCGATCGTCGTCATTTCGACCGACAGGGCCGCGTTTCGCTGCGCCTCGGCCAGTTGCACGTCCTGCGACAGAAGCGCCGTCTGTGCCTCGACCTTGGCGTTCTGCTGGGTCAGGAGCTCGTTCTGCGCGGCGAGAAGCCGGGTCTGGGTTTCGATGAGCGTGTTCTGCTTGAAGAGAAGCGCGGTGCCGGCAAGCGCGGCCATCGCGGCGATCAGCGCGGTGAGCGAGGTGATGATCCAGCGCCGGGCAGAAAGCCACGCATACCGCGCGAGCGCCAGCGCCACGAGATCGCGCGCCGCATGCGTGGCCGATCCGGCGTCGCGCGCCAGCGCCGCCGCGGCCGCGCGCTGCAGGGGGTCGGCGAACATCTCGACCTGGGTTTCGGCCACGCCGAAGAGCCGGCGGAGGATGGGGCCGCGGAAGGCAAGGACAAGCCCCCCCGCCGCAGCAAGGACCACCAGCGCCGACAGGAGCGCAGTCAGGATGAGCGACCCGGATTCGGCCAGAAGCCCGGTGCCGACGACGGCCAGAAGAAGCCCCGCCGCCGCGCCGAAGCCGAAGACCAGAAACAGGAACAGGGCCCCCGGCCCGCCGCGTGGGTTGGCCGGCGCGCTGCCGTCCGCCTGCCCGCCTGCTTCTGGTCCGCCCGCCGCCACCCTGACCCCTCCGGCGATTGCCCATTGACGATTCCAGAGCCCCCTCACTATGGCAAGGCCGGAACCGCGCGCCATGGTGCCCCGGGGGATGCCCAAATGCTCGACGACACCGACGACATTCACCCGCTTTTCTCCGGCGCGCCGAAGTCCACCGGGTTCCGCAAGCTGCGCAAGCGCCTTGTGCAGGAGGTGCGGGCGGCGCTGGACGCCTATGCGATGGTCCGCCCGGGCGATCGCTGGCTGGTGTGCCTGTCGGGCGGCAAGGACAGCTATACGCTTCTGGCGGTGCTGCACGAATTGAAGTGGCGGGGGCTTCTGCCGGTGGAGCTTCTGGCCTGCAATCTGGATCAGGGCCAGCCCGGTTTCCCGGCGACGGTGCTGCCGGAGTTTCTTGGCCGGATGGGCGTTCCGCACCGGATCGAGTATGCCGACACCTATTCCGTCGTCACCGCGAAAATCCCTGAGGGGCGCACCTATTGCAGCCTGTGTTCGCGGCTGCGGCGCGGCAACCTGTACCGCGTCGCGCGGGAAGAGGGCTGCGCGGCCGTGGTGCTGGGCCATCACCGCGACGACATCCTGGAGACCTTCTTCCTGAACCTCTTCCACGGCGGGCGGCTGGCAACGATGCCGCCGAAGCTGCTGAACGAGGACGGCGACCTGATGGTGCTGCGCCCGCTTGCCTTCGTGGCCGAGGCGGATTGCGCGAAGTTCGCTATGGGCATGGGTTATCCGATCATTCCCTGCGACCTCTGTGGCAGTCAGGAGGGGTTGCAGCGGATGCAGGTGAAGGCGATGCTCGACGGCTGGGAGGCGAAGGCACCGGGCCGCCGGCAGGTGATGTTCCGGGCGCTGATGAACGCCCGGCCCTCGCATCTTCTCGACCCCGCGCTGTTCGACTTCGCCGGACTTGCAGCGGGCCTGCCGGGCACGGCCGGGGTGAATCGCGAAAATCCTCCGCAACTTGGCGAAGCGGATTAACCGGCTGGTCAGCCCGCCCGCCTAGCGTTGCCCTGCTGCGACGGGGCGTTTGCGGGGATCGGGATGACGGCACAGGCAATCGGGGCACTGGTCGGGGGCATTGCGGGCGCGGCCGGCTCGCTGCGCCGGATCGAGTCCGCGCTTGTGCTACTGTCGCTCGCGCTTTCCGGGTTGGCCTTCGGGCCGGCGGGCATGGCGGTCAACGCGGCGGTGCTCGTGCCCGTGGTGATCGGCATGGCGTCGTTGCGCCTCGCGCGGTCACGGTCGCGCACGCCCGCGCGCCATGCGATGGGCAGCCCCCTGCGGGCCGAGGCGGTTGACGAGGCCGACCGCGCCATGAAAGTCGCGGCGGGAACCGGGAAAAGCACCGCCTGCATCCTGATTGCCATCGACGACCCGGCGGAAACAGTCGAACGTTTCGGCCGCGCGGCGTTCGAAGCGGTGCTGGCCCGCGCCGCTGAACGTGTCGATGCGGCGCTGCGGGAAGGCGACATGACGCTTCGGCTGGAAGACGCGCGGTTCGCAGTCGTCCTGCAACCGGCGCGGCGCGCCGACCTCGAAGCGCTCATCCAGATCAGCGCGCGGCTCGCCGCAGCGGTCGCCGAGCCGGTCAGCGTCGACGCGACGACGGTCTACGTCACCGCGTCCTGCGGGTTCTGCCTTTCGGGCAGGGCACCGGAACCGGACGGCCGGTCGCTGTTCGCCGCCGCCGAGGAGGCCGCCGAAGAGGCACTTAGGAACGGCCCGGGCGCCATCCGCGCCTGGTCGAAGGAAATCGCCCGTGCCGCCGCCGACCGGTCTTCGCTGCGCGACGCGGTCGCCCAGGCGCTCGAGCAGGGCGGGATCGTCGCGCATTTCCAGCCCCAGCTTTCGACCGATACCGGCGAAGTCGCGGGGTTCGAGGTCCTAGCCCGCTGGGCGCATCCCAAACGCGGGCTGATTCTTCCCGGCGAGTTCCTTCCGGCCATTCATTCCGCCGGCCTGTCGGAGCGGCTGGGCGAAGTGATGTGCTACCACGCCCTGACCGCGCTGCGCGCCTGGGACCGCGCCGGGCGGAAGGTCGCGCATGTCGCGGTCAACCTCTCGCGCGACGAGCTTCGCAATCCCCGCCTCGCCGACCGGCTTAAATGGGAACTCGACCGCTTCGAGATTGCGCCCGGGCGGCTGACGCTGGAAATCCTCGAATCGGTCGCGGCCGACGCCGCCGACGATGTCGTCGTGCGCAACGTCGCGGCGCTGGCGGCCCTGGGCTGCCGCATCGACCTTGACGATTTCGGCACCGGCGCCGCCTCGATCGCGCAGCTCCGCCGCTTCGCCGTACACCGGATCAAGATCGACCGGTCCTTCGTCACCCACGTCGATACCGACCAGAGCCAGCGGCGGATGGTCGCGGCCCTGCTTTCCATGGCCGAACAGCTCGGGCTGGAAACGGTCGCCGAAGGGGTCGAGACGGTCGGAGAACATGCCATCCTTGCGCAACTCGGCTCCACCTATGTGCAGGGCTTCGGGATCGCCCGGCCGATGCCCTTTGAGGACACGATCGCCTGGCTCGACCGCCACAGCGCAAAGCTGACCGAGGCCCCGAAGATCGCGCGCAAGACCGGGTAAGGCCCGGCGCCGCGATCCATGTCGGGCCGCGGACGGCCGTGCCAGGCCTGTCGCTGCGCCGCCCGTGCCGGGCATGACCCCGCCTGCGCGACCGCTCCGCCGCGCCACCCGCGCCGGGCATCGCCCCCCCGGCACGACCCGTCAGCCGCGCTTCGGCGCGCCGCCCGCGCCGGGCACCGCCCCGCAGGCGCGATCGCCCTGTCGCGCTCCGCTGCGCTGCCGTGCGGGGCGAAGGCGGCCGCGAAACAGCTTGACCTTTGCCGACCCCTTCTGTTGAACCTCTGCAACTTCGGCAGCGGGCGGGTTCCGACATGGACGAACAGAACCGGAATCTGATTCTCGCGACCGTCCTGTCGTTTCTGGTGATCCTTGTCTGGTATACGCTCATCGCCCCGCCGCCCGTGCCTGTGGAGACCGCCGCCCCGGCGGGTGTCACGGCGTCCGAAGGGCAGACCGCTGCCGCCGGGCAGACTTCGACAGGAACCGCCGCCGCTGTCCCCGGCCAGGCGGTCGCGGAGGCCGCCGGGGCTTTGGCCGCCGACAGCGGCGCCGCCGCCGATTTCGCCCTGGCCCCGCGCGTGACCATCGACACGCCGCGCCTTTCCGGCTCGATCTCGCTGCTTGGCGGGCGCATCGACGACCTTTCGCTGAAGGACTACCGCGTCGCGCTGGACAAGCCCGACAACGTCCGGCTTCTCGCCCCGGTCGGAACCGAGGAGCCGGGCGCCAAACCCTATTACGCCGCCTTCGGCTACATTCCCGCCGGCACAGGGGCCGCACCCGCGCTTCCCGACACCAAGAGTCTCTGGCGGATCGAGGCGGGCGACACCCTTGCCCCGGGCAGACCGGTGACGCTGTCGCATGACAATGGCGCTGGCCTGGTCTTTCACCGGACCTATGAGGTTGACGAGAACTTCCTCTTTACCCTGACCGAGCGCATCGAGAACCGCACCGGCCAGCCGGTCAGGCTGCAGCCCTGGGGTGTCATCGCCCGCCACGGCCAGCCCGGCGGCCTGCACATGTGGGTTCTGCACGAAGGTGCGGTGCGGATGTCGGACGGGCGGCTGGATGAGGAAACCTATTCGGCGATGACCAAGCTCGATCCGGTCGACGGCGAGGGGCCGGCGGCGAAGGTCGAGGTGGTGCAGGACGGCTGGACCGCGATCACCGACAAGTACTGGATGACCGCGCTGATCCCGCCGCCCGGCACGCCCTTCACCTCGGTCGTCAAGTACGTCCCCGGCGACGATATCTTCCAGACCGAGACGCGCATGCCGGTGCTGGAGGTTCCGGCCGGCGGCGAGGCTGCGAGCACCACGATGCTGTTCGCCGGCGCGAAGGAATGGGAATCGATCCGTGGTTACGAAAAATCTGCCGGGATCAAGGGCTTCGTCGACTCGATCGACTGGGGCTGGTTCTTCTTCCTGACCAAGCCGATGTTCTGGCTGCTGCACTGGCTGCACGGCCTGATCGGCAACATGGGCTGGGCGATCATCGCGCTCACGTTCGTGATCAAGACGCTGGTCTTCCCGCTGGCGCGCAAGTCCTATATCTCGATGGCACGGATGAAAGAACTGCAGCCCGAGATGGAGGCGCTGAAGGAGCGCGTCGGCGGCGACCGGCAGAAGATGCAGGCCGAGATGATGGCGCTTTACAAGCGCGAAAAGGTCAATCCCGCTTCGGGCTGCCTGCCGATCCTGATCCAGATCCCGATCTTCTTCTCGCTCTACAAGGTGATCGTCGTCACCATCGAGCTGTACCACCAGCCCTGGATCGGCTGGATCCGCGACCTTTCGGCGCCCGACCCGACGTCGATCCTGAACCTCTTCGGGCTGCTGCCCTTTGCCACGCCCGAACAGGGAAGCATCCTCTACATCCTCTCGCTCGGGGTGCTGCCGATCATCCTCGGGATCACGATGTGGCTGCAGGCGAAACTCAATCCGGCGCCGACCGATCCCACGCAGGCGGCGATCTTCGCCTGGATGCCGTGGATCTTCATGTTCATGCTCGGCGGCTTCGCCAGCGGACTGGTGCTCTACTGGATCGCCAACAACCTGATCACCTTCGCCCAGCAGTACACGATCATGTCGATGCACGGGAAACGCCCCGACATTTTCGGCAATATCCGCGCGGCGCGGATCAAGCCCCCGCCCGAGGCGAAGCCCAAGTGACAGCGCCCGGCGGCGACCCGCCGAAGAGCGGCCCGGCGCTTTCCTTCCCGCTCGCCCCCGAACCGAGCGCGGAAGCCGCCGAGGCGGCGCGGAAGCTGTTGACCGGGGAAATCGCCTTCGTGAAGGGCGTGGTCGCGATAGGCGGGCTGCCGCCGCCCGACCGGCCGGAGGTTTGCTTCGCGGGCCGCTCGAATGTCGGGAAGTCCAGTTTGATCAACGCGCTAACCGGCCGCCGCAGCCTCGCCCGCGCGTCCAACACACCCGGGCGGACGCAGGAGATCAACTATTTCGACGCGGGCGGCCGGCTTTTTCTGGTGGACCTGCCCGGCTACGGCTTCGCCGAAGCCCCGAAGGCGACGGTCGAGAAGTGGCAAAGGCTGCTCAAGGCCTACCTCGCCGGCCGCCAGACGCTGCGCCGGGCCTTTGTGCTGATCGACGCGCGCCACGGGGTGAAAGCGGTGGATGAAGAGATACTGACGCTGCTCGACCGCTCGGCGGTACCCTTCCAGGCAGTGCTGACCAAGGCCGACAAGATCGGCGCGCACGAGCGCGAGACGTCGCTTGCGCAAGTCCGGGGCGCCTTGGCCAGGCATCCGGCCGCCTACCCAGAATTGATCGTCACCTCGTCCGAGAAGGGCGAGGGGATCGCGACGCTGCGCGCCGTGGTCGCGGATTTCGCCTGAGCTGCGGGGCTGCCGCGTCCTCAGACGTGCTGGCCCGCATTCACCTGGACTTCGGTTCCCGTCACGTAAGACGAGGCATCCGAGCAGAGGAACCAGATAACGTCAGCCACTTCCGAGGGCTGCCCGAGCCGGCGGAGCGGCAGCCCTTCGACGATCCTTTCGGTGCCCGGCGAGAGGATCGAGGTCTCGACCTCGCCCGGCGCGATGGCGTTCACCCTGACGCCGAGGGGGCCGAAATCATGCGCCATTTCGCGCGTCAGCGCCGCCAGCGCGGCTTTCGACGTCGCATAGGCCGCCCCGGCGAAGGGGTGGACGCGGCTTCCGGCGATGGAGGTGACGTTGACGACCGCGCCCTTCGCCGCCTTCAGTTCGTCCTTCAGCCCGCGCGCCAGCACGATCGGGGCGAAGAAGTTCACGTGGAAGACATGGCCCCAGGTACGCAGGTCGGTGTCGAGGGTATTCAGCCGGCTTCCGCCGGGCCCCTTCGGCGAAATGCCGGCGTTGTTGACCAGCGCGTGGAGCTTGCCGCCGAGCTTCCCCCTGATGTCGCCGATCGCCGCGATGGTGGCGTTGGGGTCGGCGAGGTCGATGACGATGTGGTTCTCGGGCCCGCCTTTCCAGGGGCAGCGCGGGTCCATCGGCTGGCGCGAGCAGGTCAGCACCCGCCAGCCTTCGCGCTCGAAGCGCTTGACGGTCGCGTGCCCGATCCCGCGGCTGGCGCCGGTGAGGAGGAGGGTCTTCTCTTCGCCCGTATCCACGACGTGTTCCTTCCCGGGTGATCCCAAAGCTAGTCCGGAGGGCGGCGGATGCAACCGCTCTCGTCGCTTGGCATCCTGCGGGGCGGGCTGTAACAACGCAGCGCCGCCCGGAGTGACTGATGAAGAAGCAGGACATGGACCGCGACTGGATCGGAACCGCCCGCACCCTGTCCGAGGCGCTGCCTTACCTGCAGCGCTATTCCGGCGCCGTGGTGGTGATCAAGTTCGGCGGCAACGCGATGGGTGACGACGCGGCGATGGCGGATTTCGCCCGCGACATCGTGCTGATCCGCCAGGTGGGGGTGAACCCCATCGTGGTGCATGGCGGCGGGCCGATGATCAACGACATGCTGAAGAAGCTGGGGATCGAATCGACCTTCGTGCGCGGCAAGCGGGTGACCGACAAGGCCACGATCGAGGTGGTCGAGATGGTTCTGTCGGGGCTGGTCAACAAGCGGATCGTGCAGGCGATCAACGATCAGGGCGGGCGGGCCGTCGGTATCTCGGGCAAGGACGACGATCTGATGGTCTGCGAGCCGGACGACCCGGAACTGGGCTTCGTGGGCAAGCCGGTTCATGTGGACCCCGAGATCCTGCAGGACCTCTACCGCGCCGGGATGATCCCGGTGGTGGCACCGGTGGCGACGGGGGTGAACGACAACGAGACCTTCAACGTCAACGGCGACACGGCGGCGGGGGCGATCGCCGCAGCGCTGAAGGCGGACCGCCTGCTTCTTCTGACCGACGTGCCGGGGATCAAGGACGAAAGCGGCGAGGTGGTGACGCAGCTTCATCCTTCGGAAGTGCAGGGGCTGATCGACCGGGGGGTGATTTCGGGGGGCATGATCCCGAAGGCCGAAACCGCGCTGCAGGCGTTGCGCGAAGGGGTGCGGGCGGTGGTGATCCTGGACGGGCGGGTGGCGAACGCATGCCTGCTGGAACTGTTCACCGATCACGGCGCGGGGTCGATCATCCGGTCGACCGAGCCCCGGGTGAAGCCGCGGACGCCCCGGCCCAGCCACCGCACCCGAGGATGACGCTGGACGACATCGCGGCCCTTGCGGCGGCGCGGGCGCTGATGGTGATGGGGGCCTTTCACCCCGGGCCGGGCGACGGGGTGCCGGAGGGGACCGGGACGCTGGTGCTGCTGGGGCCCGAAGGGCCGGGGTTCTGGGCCGAGATGACGGGCAGCCCGGAATGGCACGACGGGCGGCCCGACCCGGTCGACCGCTGGTCGCGCCGGGCGATCGGGGGGATGGCCTGCGATCTGGGGGGCAAGGCACGGTTTCCCTTCGCCGGGCCGCCCTGGCAGCCCTTCATCGCCTGGGCGAAGCGGTCGGGGCGGGCCTGGGCTTCGCCGGTGACGATCCTTGTCCATGACGTGGCCGGGCTGTTCGTGAGCTACCGGGGGGCGATCCTGCTGGAGGAACGGCTGGACCTGCCGCCCCCGCCCCCCTGCCCCTGCGACACCTGCGAGGGCAGGCCCTGCCTGACCGCCTGCCCGCCGCGCGCGCTGACCGGGGCGGGGTATGACGTGCCGGCCTGCCATGCTTTCCTTGATACGGAACCGGGGCGGGATTGCCTTGGCCAGGGCTGCCTTGTGCGTCGTGCTTGCCCGGTCTCGCAGGGGTATGGCAGGGTGGCCGGGCAGTCGGCCTATCACATGAGGCAGTTCCACCGATGACCCCGTCCAGATGATACCCAAGGGACACCGCCGCCTGATCCTGACGCGGCACGCGAAGTCGGACTGGGACGACCCTATGCTGGACGATCACGACCGTCCCTTGAACGGGAGGGGGCGACGGGCGGCGGCGGAGCTGGGGGAGTGGCTGCATTCGCGCGGGCATGAGCCGGACGAGGTGCTTTGTTCGACGGCGCTGAGGACGCGCGAGACCTGGGCAAGGGTGGCCGCGACGCCGCTGGAGGTGACCCCGGCGGTCGGGTTCCTGCCGGGGCTTTATCATGCCGGGCCGGATACGATGCTGCGGGCCCTGCAGGGCGCCACCGGGGACGTGGTGATGATGATCGGGCACAACCCCGGGATCGCCGCCTTCGCCGCGATGCTGCCGGCCCGCCCGCCAGGGAGCGCGGACTTCCGGCGGTATCCGACGGCGGCCACGCTGGTGGTGGATTTCGAGGCCGAAGGGTGGGGTTCGGTGAAGCCCGGGATGGGGTCGGTCCTGGACTTTTTCGTGCCCTCGGGGCGGGACTGAGATACCGTCCCCGAGAGGGACGAGTTCACCGGCTTGCAATCGCAAGGGGATACACCCCTTACCGGATTTCAACTTTTTGGACGGCGGCCGCCGGGTAGGCCCGCAGCGGTCGGCGCAGCGTAAGCGTGATCGCGACGGCCACCAGAGCGAGGGCCACAAGGTTGGTCGTGACGACCCCGGCGAGAACGTCGTCCCCTGCGGCGGCGCGGACGAAGACCGCCCCGAGCACCGACGCCCCCGACAGAAGCCCGACATTGCGCGAAAGGCTGACAAGGCCGGAAATGACGCCCCGTTGCCCGTCGGGCGCGACCTGCATCAGAGCCGTTCCGTTCGCGGCCTGGACCAGCTGATACCCGGACGTCAGCACTGCGATTGCGGCGAGATACCCGAGCACCCCGAACAGGCCCGGCAGGACGGCGAGCCCGAACGTGCCCGCCGCCATGCAGACCAGCCCGAGACGGACAACCGCGTCGGTGCCCAGGCGGTCGACGAGGCGACCGGCGGGCAGACCGGTCAGGATAGCGAGGCCGGGCCCGACCCCCAGCGCCAGCCCTACCGCCGCGGCGTGAAGGCCACCGGGGCCGGCGAGGTAGAACGGGCCGACGACGAGGGTCGACATCATCACCGACGCGACGATGGCATTTATCGCCAGCCCTTTGGCGACCGCGGGATGGGCGAGGGTCGCGACCCGGACCAGAGGCTGGGGATGCCGGCTCTCTGCCCGAAAGAACATCGCGAGGCCCGTAAGGGCGCCGACCAGCAGCAGGGCGGAGGTTGACGGGCCGAAGCCGGTGGGCGCGATGGCAAGCGTGAAGGCCGCGAGCGCAAGGGCAAGAAGCCCGGCCCCTGGAAGGTCGACGGCGGACGCCCGCAGCGGCTTCCGGGTGCCTGTGGCGGGCGCCGCAGGAGCAAGGTTTCGCATCGCAGCGACCAACACGATCAGGCCCGGCATCACAAGGGCGAGGAAGACGGCACGCCAGCCGAGGCCCGCGACCAGAAGCCCCCCGACAGTCGGGCCGAGCGCCGTTCCGATGGCCGAGGTGGTGCCGATCAGGCCGATGGCCTGCCCGACGCGGGAGGGCGCAGCGCTGTCACGGATGAGCGGCAGCGAAAGGGCGATCAGGATCGCGGCGCCCGATCCCTGCGCGGCGCGGGCGGCGAGAAGCGCCCCGAAGCCAGGGGCAAGGCCGCAAAGCACCGAGGCCGCGGTGAACAGCGCAGCCCCGGCCAGAAAGAGGCGGCGATGGCCGAAGAGGTCGCCCAGGCGCCCTGCCGTGACGACGGAAATCGTCATGGCCAGCAGGTAGGCGATCACGACCCACTGTGCCGCGCCGACCGAAAGTCGCAGATCGGCGGCGATCGCCGGAAGGGCCACGTTCGCGACGCTGACCCCGAGCGAGGCGAGAAGCGCCGATCCGGCCGGCGCGACGACCGCCGGCCTGTTGCTTTTTTTGTCCGCGCCATCGCTTTCCATGCCGATTTCCCTTGTGCGACTCATGTCCAGGAAAGACCATGCCACTTCAAGTCGGCTTGAGGTCAAGGATGAATCTTCTGGATATCGGCGAGGTCGCCGCGCGCTCGGGAGAGCCGCCTTCGACCCTGCGCTACTACGAGGAGATCGGGCTGATCGAATCAGCTGGGCGGCGGGGGCTGAGGCGGCTCTACGCGCCGGACGTGATGGTGAGGCTGTCGCTGGTGGCGCTGGGGAAGGCGGCAGGGTTCGGCCTTGGCGACATCGGCAAGGTTATCGGCGGCAAGGACGGGCCCGAGCTTCCGCGCGACCAGCTCAGGGCGAAAGCGGACGATCTCGATCGCCAGATCGCGCGGATGACGGGATTGCGCGATGCGCTGCGCCATGCGACGGAGTGCCCTGCGCCAAGCCATCTGGAATGCCCGAAGTTCCAGCGGCTTCTGGCCGCTGCGACCGAACGCAACCGCCGGGACGCGCGGGCGACGAAGACAGGCCTGCGGTCGTAAGCGACCGCCCCAGCTTGCTGCCGACGAGGCGGCCCCTCTCAGTGCCCGAGTATCTGGCTGAGGAACAGCTTCGTCCGCTCGCTCTGCGGGTTGTTGAAGAACTCCTTTGGCGAGTTCTGCTCGACGATCTGGCCCTGGTCCATGAAGATCACCCGGTTCGCCACGGCCTGGGCGAAGCCCATTTCGTGGGTCACGCAGAGCATCGTCATGCCGTCCTCGGCCAGTTCGATCATGGTGTCGAGCACTTCCTTGATCATCTCGGGGTCCAAGGCCGAGGTCGGCTCGTCGAAAAGCATGATCCGGGGCCTCATGCAGAGCGAGCGGGCGATGGCGACGCGCTGCTGCTGGCCGCCGGAAAGCTGGCCGGGGTATTTGTGCGCCTGCTCGGGAATCTTCACCTTGGTCAGGAAGTGCATCGCGGTTTCCTCGGCCTCTTTCTTCGGGACCTTCCGGACCCAGAGCGGCGCGAGGGTGCAGTTTTCCAGGATCGTCAGGTGAGGGAACAGGTTGAAGTGCTGAAACACCATGCCGACTTCAGAGCGCACCTTGTCGATGTTCTTGAGGTCCGAGGTCAGTTCGGTCCCGTCGACGATGATGTGGCCCGACTGGTGCTCTTCCAGCCGGTTGATGCAGCGGATGAGGGTCGACTTGCCCGAACCCGATGGTCCACAAATGACGATGCGTTCGCCCCGCAGCACCGTCATGTCGATGTCGCGCAGCACGTGGAAGGTGCCGTACCACTTGTTCATCTGGGTGATCTGGACGGCGATTTCGTCGCTCACCTGCATCTTCGCGGCTTCGGCCATTGGGGCGCTCCTTATCGGTGATCGGTCTTCAGCTTCCGCTCGAGGTACATCGAGTACCGCGACATGCTGAAGCAGACGAGGAAGAAGATGAGGCCGACGAAGATCAGCGGCTCCCAATAGACGCCCTTCCAGTTGATGTCGGCGCGGACGATCTTGGTGATCCCCTGGAGGGGATCGGCGAGGCCGACGAGCGCGACAAGGGTGGTGTCCTTGAAAAGCCCGATGAAGGACGAGACGATCCCGGGGATCGAGATTTTCAGCGCCTGCGGCATGATGATCAGCCGCTGTGCCTGCCAGTAGTCGAGGCCGAGCGCGTCCGCCGCCTCGTACTGGCCGCGCGGCAGGGCCGCGAGGCCGCCCCGGATGACTTCGGCGATATAGGCCGAGGCGAAGAGCGTCACCAGGATGATGACGCGCAGGATAAGGTCGAAGTTCGTCTGCGGCGGCAGGAAGTACTGCAGAAGCAGCGAGGCGGTGAAGAGCATCGTGATCAGCGGCACGCCGCGGATGAATTCGATGAACCCGACCGAGAGGGTCTTCACCAGCGGCATGTCCGACCGCCGCCCGAGGGCGAGCAGAATGCCGATCGGTAGCGAGGCCGAGATCGCCGTGACGCCGATTGTGAAGGCGAGGAGGAAGCCGCCGAAGACGTCGCTGTCCACGGGTTCGAGCCCGAGGGGTATGGCGTTGTGGATGACCGTGGTGACCAGGGTCTGGACCTTCATCCACCAAAGCGCTGCGACCAACAGCGCGATGCCCGCCGCGACGACGACGCCCAGGCGCTTCTGCAGCAGGTACCAGACAAGGCCGAAAATGCCGAAGCCGGCCAGAACCCCGATCGGGCCCCAGACCGAGCCGCCCCAGAGAAGGTAGAAGCCGACGGCGGGGAAAAGCGCGGTCACGTACACGAGGCGCCCCGGCGCCATCCGGGCCAGCCCGGTCAGCCCTGCCATGACCGCGGCGGCGAGGGCGACATGGGTGCCGTCCGTCCCGACCCCGAGAAGTGCGAGGATCGTGAGGACCGAGACGATGCCGATCAGCATCGTGTTGGCTTTCTGAAGCCCGTAGTAAAGGACCGGTGCCAGGGCCACGAACAGAAGCCCGAAAGCCAGCAGCGGGCGCCAGTAGGCGTCCTGCGGGTAGAAGCCGAAGAGGAACTGGTTCCACCTTTCGCGGATGATCGCCCAGCAGGCGCCCGTCGCGCCTTCGCCCGCTTCGGCCGCGATGATGTCGCGGCATTCGCCAAGCGATTTCGCCACCCAGACGCCGTTCAGAAGCCAGGGGACGAAGTGGCTGAGCAGATAGAGGACGAAGGCCAGCGCCACGAATGTCAGGAAGGTGTCGCGTTTCGTCGCGAAGAGGTTTTCGCGCAGCCACTTCACCACGCCGGATTCGCGTGTCGGCGGCGCCTGGGGCGGGATCATGCCGGAGCGGACGAAGGAGATTTCGGTCATCTCAGCGCTCCTTCAGCTTCACGGCGTTGTTGTAGATGTTCATGAAGGCCGAGATGATCAGGCTGAGGATCAGGTAGATCAGCATCATCAGCAGCATGCATTCGAGCTCGCGGCCGGTCTGGTTGAGGGTGATGCCTCCGAGCGTGCCCTTGAGGTCGAGGTAGCTGATCGCCATGCCGAGCGTCGTGTTCTTGGTGAGGTTCAGGTACTGGCTGATCAGCGGCGGGATGATGACGCGCAGCGCCTGCGGCAGGACGACAAGGCTCATGGTGCGGCCGGGGCGAAGGCCGAGGGCATAGGCGGCCTCGGTCTGGCCGCGGCTGATGGCGAGGATACCGGCACGCACCGCCTCGGCGATGAAGGAGCCGGTATAGAGCGACAGCGCGATCACAAGTGCTGTGAAGCTGTGCGCGACGTTGATGCCGCCCTGGAAGTTGAAGCCCTTCGAGATGCCGTTCTCATCGGCCGGGAAGGCCGGAATCTCGATATGGATGCCAAGTGCAAGCAGGAAGAGGATGGTGGGCGCGAAGACGATCAGGAGGCTTTTCCACCAGGTCACGGGGCGGACGCCGGTGGCTTCCTGCACCGCCTTGGCTTGGGCGAGCAGCCTGCGCCAGGCCCAGATCGAGGCGACGAAGATCGCGAGCGTCACCCAGAAGGACAGGTTGAAGGGCACCCCGAGGACCTTGGCCGAGCCGAGCGGGCGGTCGAGCAGCGGCGCGGGGATGTTGGTGCCGCGGTTGGTCACGGCGACCGTGTCGAACAGGATTTTCGATGCGACGGGGGTTCCGCCCGCCTCGACGATGGCCTGGGTGACTTTGAAGTCCTTCGGCTCGGGCATCGCCTCGGAGAAGATGGTGAAGGACAGGATGATCCACAGGAGCAGCGGAATGTTGCGGAAGGTTTCGACGTAGATCGTCATCAGCCGCGAGACGAGCCAGTTCTTCGACAGCCTGAGGACACCGACGAAGACGCCGATGACAGTGGCGGCGATGCAGCCGAAGAAGGCGACGACGAGCGTGTTGAGGAGGCCCACGAGCGCGGCGCGGCCGTGCGTGCTGTCGTTGGTGTAGGGGACGAGCTGCTGGTCGATGTCGTAGCCGGCGCGGCTGAACAGGAAACCGAAGTCGATGTCCTTGTCCTTGGCGGCGAGGTTCACGATGGTGTTGTTGACCAGCCAGGATACACCGAGAAGGAACAGGATCAGCACGACGATCTGGATCGTGATGGCACGAAACCGGGTGTCGTAGATAAGCATGCTGAGACGGAAGCCATCTCTCGGCACGTCAGCGAGTGTCGCCATGTTCGTTTCCCCGTCCGGTCGCAGATGCGGCTTTTGCCGTTCGTGCCCCGGAGATGCCCCCGGGTGCGAGCGAGCTTGCGTCGTCAGGTGAAAAAGGCGCGCCGCGGGGGCGCGCCTTTTCCTGGGTCAGGTCAGCGGACCGGCGGGGCGTACTGGAGGCCGCCTTGCGTCCAGAGCGCGTTCAGGCCGCGCGCCAGGCCGATCGGAGTGGCTTCGCCGATGTTGGCGGCGAAGATCTCGCCGTAGTTGCCGTTGGCGGCAATGGCGCGGCGGGCCCAGTCCTTGTCGACGCCCATCATTTTGCCCATGTCGTTGTCGCCAATGCCGAGCAGGCGCTTGACCTCGGGGTCGGAGTTCGGGTCGGCTTCCGAGGCCGCGATGGTCTCTTCGAGGTTCGCCTGGGTGATGCCCTTCTCTTCTGCGATGACGAGCGAGAAGTAGGTCCAGCGGATGACATCGCCCCAGTTGTTGTCGCCGTGGCGGACGACCGGGCCGAGCGGTTCCTTGGAGATGATCTCGGGCAGGATGACGTGGTTGTCGGCATCCGGCAGCGTCGCGCGGGTGGCGGCGAGGCCCGAGGCATCGGTGGTGAAGGCGTCGCAGGCGCCGGCCATGTACTGGCGCTGGGCTTCGGCGTCGTCGGCCACGGTCACCGGCGTGTAGGTGATGTTGTTGGTCTTGAAGAAGTCCGCGAGGTTCAGTTCGGTGGTGGTGCCGGTCTGGATGCAGACGGTGGCGCCGTCGAGTTCCTTGGCGGACGCGACGCCAAGGTCTTTCTTCACCATGAAGCCCTGGCCGTCATAGTAGTTCACCGCGACGAAATCGAACTTCAGGTCGTTGTCGCGGCTGAAGGTCCAGGTGGAGTTGCGGACGAGCAGGTCCACCTCGCCCGAAGCCAGCGCGGTGAAGCGGGTTTCGCCCGTGGTCGGGACGAACTTGACCTTGTTCTGGTCGCCCAGCACCGCCGCGGCGATGGCGCGGCAGAGCGCCACGTCGAAGCCGACCCAGTTGCCGTTCGCGTCCGGAGCGCCGAAGCCGGTGAGGCCGGTGTTGGAGCCGCAGATCAGCTCGCCCCGGGCCTTCACATCGTCGAGCGTCCCGGCCGACGCCAGGCCCGCAGTCAAGCAGGCAGCGGCGACTGAGCCGAGGAATACGGAGATTTTCATGCTTACCTCTTCCTGAGTTTCCGCCCCCCCAAAGGGCGGATCTTGTGATGCCCGCTTGCGGGGCTTGTTGTGAGGTTCACCCTCAGTGCGGGCGAGTTTGGGCCAATTCGAAACGGGCCGTCAAGGAAGACTTGCCGGGTGAGGGCCGGGCGAAAGGGCAGGCCCGACCGGCAAGATTCCTTCCGGATCAGCCGGTTGTGCCCGGGTTTCCCTGATCCGTCCGCCGCGAGAGCCGCAGGAATGACTGTGCCGACAGGAAATCCCGCCGCCGGCGTTCCGCATTCGCCGAGGCTTCCTCGTCCTGACCCCACTGGGCCGCCTGCCAGTCTTCATCGATTCGCGAAGCCGCCCAGAGGGATTCGGGCGTACGCTCCGACCCGAGCGCGGCGAGGCCGATGATCAGCGAACCGGTCAGCGCCACAAGATCGTGAAGCGCGGACAGCGCGAAGGGCGAGAGCACCGTCACCCTTTCGGCGAGCCGGGAAAGGGCGCGGGGGTCCTGCGGGACGTGGACGATGCCGCGCCCGGTGGCCAGTCGCGCGCCAAACTCCGCGTCAGCCCAGTCGAGCAGGGGGTCCCACGCTGCGGCCTGGGCCTGCACGAGTTTCAGGGGTGCCTCGGCGCGGTAGCACAGAAGATCGCTTTCGCCATAGGCCGCGACGGTGGCCGCCACATCGCCGAAGCGGGGGCGCACGGTGTCGATGGCGGTGTTGGCGGAGCGGGTGAAGGGCATGGTCGCGGGCAGGACGAGGTCGCCCTGCGCGCCCCATTCGGCGGCGACCGCCTCGGCCAGCGCCCGGGTCGGCAGGATCAGGGGCGCGCGGGCGGGGGTGCGGACGGGGCGGGCGTCGAGCGCGATGCCCCAGCCGTCATCGGCCGGAACGGCGCGGGCCTCGGCCCAGAAGCGTCGCGGGGCCCACGCGGTCATGCCCGGCCTGTAAAGGGATCGTCCGTGAAGGGGTCTTCCGGCACGTCGGCTTCGCGCCAGCCGAGGGTCTTCCAGGTGCGCGCCATGTGGTCGGGAAGCGGGGCGGCAAGGGTGATGCGCTGCTTCGTGACAGGATGGTCGAAGGCAATCGAGCGGGCGTGCAGGTGCAGCTTGCGGCTGATGTCGCCGCCCAGCCCCGCCCCCCAGCCGTCGCCGAGGTTTTCCTGGCCGGAGCCGCCGTACTTGCCGTCGCCGGCGATGGGGTGGCCAATTTCGGCCATGTGGGCGCGGAGCTGGTGGGTGCGCCCGGTGATCGGGACAAGCGCCACCCAGGCGGCGCGGCCGCCGAGGGCCTCGAGCACGGCGTAGTCGGTGGTGGCGCGCTTGGCGCCTTCGGTCGCGTCCACCTGCCCGGGATGGATGGCGCGCATCTTTTCGCCCTCGCCCCCCCGGCCGTGGCCGGGGGCCTTGACCAGGCCAAAGCGAATGGTGGCCTTGCGCGGAGAGGGCACGCCGGCAACGACGGCCCAGTAGATCTTGCGGGTGGTGCGGTCGCGGAAGGCTTCGGAAAGCGCCCGGGCGACGCGGTCGGTGCGGGCGAGGAGGAGGACGCCGGAGGTGTCCTTGTCGAGCCGGTGGACCAGTTTCGGGCGATCCTTGTAGCCGAACATCAGCGCGGGCGTCAGGCCGTCAACGTGCCGGTCCGCCTGCCCCGAGCCGCCTTGCGACGGCAGGCCGGGGGGTTTGTTCAGGGCGATGATGTGCTCGTCCCGCCAGAGGACTGCGGCCTGGATCATGCGAACGTCGTCGGGGGCGATGCCGGCGGCGGTTTCGGCATCGGTGGGGGGCGCGGGCGGGGGGGCGGCATCGGGGATTGGGGGCACGCGCACCTTCATGCCTGGGGAGAGGCGCGTGGCGGCCTTGACCCGGGCGCCGTCGACGCGGAGCTGGCCGGTGCGGCAGAGCTTTTCCACCGCGCCCTGCGTCAGCTGCGGGTAGTGGCGTTTCAGCCAGCGGTCGAGCCGGCTTTCGCCTTCGGCCTCGGTCACGGTGAGGAGGGAGACGGGCATCGCGGGCCTTTATGCCCAGACGGCGCGGGCGGCGGCGAGGCCCGCGGCGAGGGCCGCGAAGGAGAGGGCGACCGAGCCGGCGACGTAAAGGGCGGCGAGGTGGGGCGGGCCTTCCGTCCAGAGCTTCCAGGCATCGAGCGAGAAGGCCGAGAAAGTGGTGAAGCCGCCGAGGATGCCGGTCATCAGGAAAGGCGCAAGGCGTGTCGCGTCTTTCTGGGCGAGGACGACGACGAGGGCGCCCATCAGGAAGCTGCCGGCGACGTTCACGAAGGCGGTGCCCCAGGGAAAGCCGGACCCGAGCGTGCGCATCGCCGCGATGTTCACGAGATAGCGGAGCAGCGAGCCGATGGCGCCGCCGAGCGCGACCTGGAGGAGGGTCTGGACCATGGGGGTCTCAGTCGCGCGGGGCGGGCGGATTGTCAACCGAAGGGCCGAAAGGGGGCGCTGCCCCCTCGCCCCGTGCGGGGCTCACCCCCGGGATACTTCCGCCAAGATGAAGCGGTGAGGGGCGGGGTTAGACTGGTGGGCGGGTCAGCGGTTGCGCCTGGCGCGGAGCTCGGCGAACCAGTCGAGACGCTTTTTTAGTTCGCGTTCCTGGCCACGTTCGACCGGGCGGTAGAAGACCGGGCGCTTCATCGTCTCGGGGAAGTAGTTCTGGCCCGAGAAGGCGTCTTCGGCGTCGTGATCGTAGGCATAGCCCTTGCCATAGCCCTGGTCCTTCATCAGCCGGGTGGGGGCGTTCAGGATGTGTTTGGGAGGGGGGTCGGAGCCGTGGCGGCGGGCGGCTTCGCGCGCCTCGGCATAGGCGGTGTAGCCGGCGTTCGATTTGGGCGCCAGCGCGAGGTAGACGATGGCATTTGCGAGCGCGAGTTCGCCTTCCGGCGTGCCGAGGCGTTCGTAGGTTTCCCAGGCCTGAAGGCAGAGGCCCTGGGCCTGCGGGTCGGCGAGGCCGATATCCTCGACCGCCATGCGGGTGATGCGCCGCGCGAGGAAGCGCGGGTCTTCGCCGCCTTCGAGCATGCGGGCGAGCCAGTAGAGGGCGGCGTCGGGGTCAGACCCGCGAACGGATTTGTGGAGCGCAGAGATCAGGTTGTAGTGCTCGTCGCCCGCCTTGTCGAAGCGCGCGGCGCGGCGGGTCAGGCGGGCCGAGAGGGTGGCGCGGTCGACGGGCGCGCTGTCGCGCCACGAGGCGATCTGCTCGATCAGGTTCAGCAGCGCGCGGCCGTCGCCGTCGGCCATGCCGATCAGCGCGTCGCGGGCGTCGGGGTCGAGGGGAAGGGCGCGGCCGAGGTCCTGTTCGGCGCGCCGGGCGAGGCGTTCGAGGTCGACGGGCGAAAGGCGGTCGAGGGTGAGGACCTGGGCGCGGGACAGGAGCGCGGCGTTGATCTCGAAGGAGGGGTTTTCGGTGGTTGCGCCGACGAGGGTGATGGTGCCGTCTTCCATGAAGGGCAGAAAGCCGTCCTGCTGGGCCTTGTTGAAGCGGTGGATCTCGTCGACGAAAAGCAGCGTGCGGCGGCCCTGGTCGCGGCGGAGGCGCGCGGCGTCAAAGACCTTCCGGAGGTCGGCGACGCCGGTGAAGATGGCGCTGATCTGGACGAAGGCCATGCCGGCCTGGTCGGCGAGGAGCCGCGCGATCGTCGTCTTGCCCACCCCGGGCGGGCCCCAGAGGATGAGAGAGGCGAGGCTGCCGGAGGCGAGCATCGCGCCGAGAGGTCCTTCAGGGCCGAGAATCCTGCCCTGCCCGATCACCTCGTCGAGCGAGGCCGGCCGCAGACGATCGGCGAGCGGGCGGCCTTCGCCCGAAGGCGCTGCCGGAAGGGTCTGAGGAAGCTGGTCGAAGAGGTCCGCCATGCGCCCAGTCTAGGCGGCCCGGCGGGCGGGCAAAAGCCCGGGTTTCGGCGCGGTGGCGCCCCGGCGTGTCAGTGGAGCTGCGCGGCAACCCTGAGCGTGACGGCCTGGTACTCGACCCCGTCGAGGGTCATCACCCGGCCCGCGGCCTTCATGTCGAGATGGCAGCGGTTGGCCCAGCGGGTCCAGTTGGTGGGCAGAAGCGCCAGCATCCGGGTGATGCCCAGTTCGCGCGCCGTGCGGGCCATTTCCATCACCATGCGCGCGTGGACGACGCGGCGCTTGGCGGCGGGGACCGAATGGGCGACAAAGCCGCGGGTGGCTTCCCAGACCTGCCCGTCGACCGGCGCCTCGAAATCCAGAAGGTCTTTCGGGATGCTGTCGAGAAGCCCCTTCTGGGCATCGCGGATCATGTAGCTGTAGATGCCGCAGCGTGCGGTAGTGGGGGTAAGGCGGACGCCGCCCAGCACCTCGCCGAATTCGTGGATGGCGACCCAGCGGCTCGCCGGCGTGTCGTACTGGTCGTATTCCATGCCCAGCGCCTCGGGCAGGTTCCAGCGGTTCTGAACGATGAAGGACTGCCGCCTTGCGCGAAGGATGTTCGCGAAGAGCTCGCCGTGATTGTGCATGTTCTCGAACGACAACGTGGTGCTTTGCATGGCGTCCTCCAGCTAAGCGGGCAGTCTAGAATTTCACCTCCCTGTGCATGACGCGACGTGCCGTCAAATCAGCCGGTAGTCGCGGGCCCGCTGGATGGCCTCGGCCGTCGTCCGGGCGAGCAGTCTTTGTCGCGCGGAGTTCAGGCGCGCCTTGAGCGCGCTTTCCGAGATTTTCAGCTTGGCAGCGGCAGCGGCATGACGGTCCCCGTCGGCGATCAGGCGCAGGGCGTCAACTTGGGCCTTCGATAGGTTCGTGGGCGGTTCGGTCAGGTCGTGAAGGTTGCGGATGATGGCCGAGAAAGCGTCGATTTCGTCATCGCTGAATTCGCGGTCAGGGCGCGCGGCCGAAGCGATGGTGCGCGACTTGATCGGCCCGCAGGAAACGGCGAAGCCGTAGATCATGCCGTAGGCGCGGGCTTGTCCGATGATGTCAAACGGATCCGGAATGGCAATTTCGCTCCAGCGCGCTGAGCCGGTCGTACTGAATCCCCAGGCGACGATCGGGTCCCGCAAGGCGAAGGCTTCCTCGGTGTATTTGTCGACCCAACGCGCATCGTAGGTCGTCTGGTGGAGCAGGGGCAGGGCGAAACGGATGTGAAGGGCGAAAAAGAAGCCGGACGGCGCCATCAGGGACAACCGATGCAGCTGTAACTCGATACCTGTTCTTAGGGACATGTCTTTTTAGACAAGTTGCGTCTTGGGCAGTCAACCGTAAATTGTGTAGCGTAACCCTCTGTAACAAGGGCAGTTTCAGTGCGTACGATCAATCCCGGACTCTTTGCAAGGCTTATGCGACTGCCTGACCACGCCCGCGCCGATCTGCTTGAGTTCATCGGCGCCACCCCGGTGGCCGAGGCGCACCTCTCCGATATGATTGATTCATTGGCGGAATCTCGGTCCCAGAGCCGTCTTGCGGCCCGCACCGAGCCGAACTGAACGCCGTCCGGATGCGGTTTGGTCGTGTGAAAGAATCTGGATAAGTAGCAAAAAAGTACCCCCGCCAAGGACTTGGCGGGGGAAACTACCACGTGAATTGGCCCGGGATGAAGGCGCTGAAGCGGCGTTCGTCAGGCCGATTCGCTCGCGGCCGTGCGGGCGTGGTCGACGGCGCCCTTCGCCGAAGGGTCGCGGTCGACAAGTTCGATGATCGCCATCGGGGCCATGTCGCCGTAGCGGAAACCCGCCTTGAGCACCCGCGCGTAGCCGCCGGCGCGGTCCTTGTAGCGGGGTCCGAGGATCTCGAAGAGTTTCGCCACATGCACGTCCTGCTTGATCTGTGCAGCGGCCTGGCGGCGGGCGTGAAGGTCGCCGCGCTTGGCCAGCGTGATCAGCTTTTCGACGATCGGGCGCAGTTCCTTGGCCTTGGGCAGGGTCGTCTTGATCTGTTCGTGTTCGATCAGCGCACCGGCCATGTTGGCGAAGAGCGCCTTGCGGTGCTCGTGGGTGCGGTTGAGGCGGCGGTAGCCGGAACCGTGGTTCATGTCATTTCTCCGTTCTTCGTTTTGCTTTGTCCGGCGGGGCTCATGACTCCCCGCTCACCTTGGGGCTTTCGCCCGGTCGTTCCCCCGTATGTCGGGGCATTTGTGGTGCGTGCAAGCACGCACCCTACGTAGGGTACGTGTTCACACGCGCCGCTTCAAAACTGGTCCTCGAACCGTTTCGCGAGGTCCTCGATGTTCTCCGGCGGCCAGTCCTCGACTTCCATGCCGAGATGCAGGCCCATGCCCGAGAGCACTTCCTTGATCTCGTTGAGCGATTTCCGCCCGAAGTTCGGGGTGCGCAGCATTTCGGCCTCGGTCTTCTGGATGAGGTCGCCGATGTACACGATGTTGTCGTTCTTCAGGCAGTTGGCCGAACGGACGCTGAGTTCAAGCTCGTCCACCTTCTTCAGCAAGAGCGGGTTGAACTCCAGCCCGTCCTCGATATCCGCGCTCGAGGCCGATTCCGGTTCCTCGAAATTGACGAAGATCGACAGCTGATCCTGCAGGATGCGCGCGGCATAGGCGACCGCGTCGTCGGGCGTGAGCGCGCCGTTGGTTTCGACCTTCATCGTCAGCTTGTCGTAGTCCAGAACCTGGCCTTCGCGGGTGGGCGTGACTTCGTAGCTGACGCGCTTGACCGGAGAATAGATGGCGTCGATGGGGATGAGCCCGATGGGCGCATCCTCGGGGCGGTTCTTGTCGGCGGCGACATAGCCTTTGCCGTTCGAGACGGTCAGTTCCATGAACAGGTCGGCGCCGTCGTCGAGGTGGCAGATGACGTGGTGCTTGTTGAGGATCTCGATCCCGTTCGATTCCGAGATGTCGCCCGCCGTCACCACGCCCGGGCCTTTGGCGGAAATCGACAGGCGCTTCGGCCCCTCGACCTCCATCTTGATCGCGACGCCCTTCAGGTTCAGGACGATGTCGGTCACGTCCTCGCGGACGCCGGCGACCGACGAGAATTCGTGCAGGACGTTGTCGATCTGCACCGAGGTGATCGCGGCGCCCTGCAGCGACGACATCAGCACGCGGCGGATGGCGTTGCCAAGCGTCAGGCCGAAGCCGCGCTCGAGCGGTTCGGCCACGATGGTCGCCTGACGGGCGGGATCGTTGCCGGGCTTCACATCAAGCTGCGCGGGCTTGATGAGCTCGGCCCAGTTCTTGTGGATCATGCGGTCTGCCTCCATTCCTGTTTCCGGCCCATGACCGGGTGCCGGAAACGCCCGAGGGTAATGCGTACGGCCCGGCCGCACGGGGGTCGCGCGGCCGGGCGGAAATGCCTTCGTCAGACGCGCCGGCGCTTCGGCGGGCGGCAGCCGTTGTGGGCGATGGGCGTCACGTCGCGGATCGACGAGATCACGAAGCCTACGGCCGCGAGCGCACGAAGCGCGCTTTCGCGGCCCGAGCCGGGTCCCTGAACTTCGATCTCGAGCGTCTTGACGCCGTGCTCCTGCGCCTTCTTCCCGGCGTCCTCAGCCGCCATCTGGGCGGCGTAGGGAGTAGACTTGCGGCTGCCCTTGAAGCCCATCGTGCCGGCCGAAGACCAGGCGATGGCGTTGCCCTGAACGTCGGAGATCAGGATCTTGGTGTTGTTGAAGGACGAATTCACATGCGCCACGCCGGCGGCGATGTTCTTGCGTTCTTTCTTCTTGCCGCGGACGGTTTTGGTATCGCGTGCCATGTGCCCTTACCTCCGCTTATTTCTTCTTGCCGGCGATGGGTTTCGCCGGGCCCTTGCGGGTGCGGGCGTTGGTGTGGGTGCGCTGGCCGCGGACCGGAAGGTTGCGGCGGTGGCGCAGGCCCCGGTAGCAGCCGAGGTCCATCAGCCGCTTGACGTTCATGGTGACTTCACGTCGAAGGTCGCCTTCGACGGTGAAATTCGCGTCGATGTACTCGCGGATCGCGAGCACTTCGGCGTCGGTCAGTTGGTTCACACGGCGGGACTGGTCAATGCCGACGGACTTGCAGATCTTGTCGGCGTACATCGGGCCGATGCCGTGGATGTACTGAAGGGCGATGGGAACCCGCTTCGCAGTCGGGATGTTCACGCCAGCGATACGTGCCAAGGGTAGTGTCCTCTTCGTTGCGGTTCCGTAGTTCCGGAACCTTTTTTCACAACGCGGGCCCTGCGGCGGAAAGCTGCCGGGCCGCTTCGTCCGCCCCGGCGAAGCCCCGTCGAAACGGGACAAATCAGGACGATTCTCTTGCGAGACGCCGTGACCTAGTGGGTTTCCGGTGGGACGTCAAGGCGCGGTCGGCGTTTCGAGAATCCGGTCGATGGACCGGGCCACCTCATCGATCTCGGCAAGGCCATTGGCGGTGCGCAGGTAGCCCTTGGCGTAGTAGTATCCGATGAGCGGCGAGGTGTCGCGGTAGTAGGCGAGCATCCGCGTCCTCAGCGCCTCTTCGGTGTCGTCGGGGCGCCGTTTCATTGTGGTGCCGCTGCAGTTGTCGCAGACGCCCGCCACCTTCGTCGGGCGGTTGCGGTCGTGGTAGACCTCGCCGCAGGTGCCGCAAGTGTAGCGGCCGACAATACGGTCTTTCAGCGCCTCGTCATCGACGCGAAGTTCGATCACGGCATCGAGCGGCATGGCGAGGCGGGACAGGACTTCGCCCAGCGCATCAGCCTGTTTCAGCGTGCGCGGGAAGCCGTCGAAGATATAGCCACCACGCGAATGACCATCGCGCAGGCGTTCCTCGACCAGGCCGATGACGATCGCATCGGTCACCAGTTCGCCCCGCGCCATGACATCGGCGACCTTGCGGCCCATCTCGGTGCCGCTGGTCTGGGCCTCGCGCAGCATGTCGCCGGTCGAAAGCTGGGTCATCCCGCGCTCGTCGACCAGACGCCGCGCCTGAGTCCCCTTGCCCGCGCCCGGCGGGCCCAGAAGGATGATGTTCGTCATTGCCGGACCGGGGACTTCCGAGCCGCGGGCTTCTTGCGGCCGCGCAGCTGCGAACGTTCGATCAGGCCTTCGTACTGGTGGGCCAGAAGGTGCGATTGGATCTGGTTGATGGTGTCCATCGTCACCGAGACCACGATCAGCACCGAGGTGCCGCCGAAGTAAAACGGGATCGCGAGGTTCGAGCGCAGGATTTCCGGCAGAAGGCAGACTGCGGCGAGATAGCCGGAGCCGAGGACAAGGATGCGGGCGACGACATAGTCGAGATAGTCCACCGTCTTGGCGCCCGGGCGGATGCCGGGGATGAAGCCGCCCTGGTTCTTCAGGTTCTCGGCTACGTCGTCGGACTTGAACGACACGTTCGCGGTGTAGAAGTACGAGAAGAAGACGATCATGGCCGCGTAGAGCAGCAGGTGCAGGGGCTGGCCCGGGCCGAGCAGCGCCAGGACCGTCGAGAGGATGGCGTTGCTGCCGCCGCCCGAGAAGGTCGAGATGGTGGCGGGAAGCAGCAGCAGCGACGAGGCGAAGATCGCAGGGATGACGCCTGCGGGGTTGACCTTGATCGGCAGGTGGCTCGACGAGCCGTCATAGACCTTCATGCCGACCTGGCGGCGCGGGTACTGGATGTGGATCTTCCGCAGTGCCCGCTCCATGAAGACGACGAAGGCCATCACCACGACCACCATCACGCAGACGCCGACGATGACCGCCGGAGACACCGCCCCGGTGCGGCCCTGGCTGAGGAACTGGGCCATAGCCTCGGGGATGTGGGCGACGATGCCGACGAAGATGATCAGCGAAATGCCGTTGCCGACGCCGCGGGCGGTGATCTGTTCGCCGAGCCACATCAGGAACATCGTGCCTCCGACCAGCGTGATGACGCAGGAGAGCCGGAAGAAGAGACCCGGATCGACGACAAGCGAGCCGCTTTCGAGGCTGACGGCGAGGCCCCAGGCCTGGAAGGCGGCGAGCGCCACGGTTCCGTAGCGGGTGTACTGGTTGATCTTCTTGCGGCCCTGTTCGCCTTCCTTCTTGAGCTGTTCGAGCGCGGGCACCATCGAGGTGAGAAGCTGGACGATGATCGAGGCCGAGATGTAGGGCATGATGCCCAGGGCAAATATGCCCATCCGGCCCAATGCTCCGCCGGTGAACATCTGCAGCATTCCGCCGATACCGGCCGAGGCCTTGTCCATGAACTGGCGAAGCGCATCGGCGTCGATGCCGGGGACCGGGATGTAGGTGCCGAGGCGATAGACGATGAGCAGGCCCACAGTGAAGAGGATGCGCTGCCTGAGTTCCTTGGCCTTGCCGAGCGCCCCCCAGCTGAGGTTCGCCGCCATCTGTTCCGCAGCCGATGCCATTCGCCCTGCCCTTGTCCGTGAATGTCAGCGCCGCCGGACCGTCTTCCGGTCGGCGGCGCTGGAAAACCCGTGCCTATGTAAGCGCCCGCGCGGGCGCCCACAACTGGTTATTCGGACGCCGGAGCGGCCGCTTGCGCGGACGTGACCGAAAGCGAGCCGCCGGCCTTTTCCACTGCGGCAATCGCCGGTGCCGAGGCGCCGGTGACCGCGATCTTCAGCTTGCCCGTGATCTCGCCCTTGGCGAGCACCCGCACGCCGTCGAGCTTGCGGCGGACGACGCCGGCGGCAAGCAGCGCGTCCTCGGTGATCTCGGCCTTGGGGTCGAGCTTGCCCGCGTCGATGAACTTCTGGATGGTGCCGAGGTTCACCACAGCGAAGCTCTTGCGGTTGGGCTTGGTGAAGCCGCGCTTCGGCAGGCGCCGGTAAAGCGGCATCTGGCCGCCTTCGTAGCCGCCAAGCGCCACGCCCGAGCGCGAGGTCTGGCCCTTGATGCCGCGGCCGGCGGTCTTGCCCTTGCCCGAGCCGGGGCCGCGCGCCACGCGCTTTTGCTTCTTCGCCGCGCCCGGATTGTCGCGGAGTTCGTTCAGTTTCATGTCGCTTCTCCTTGCCGGAATGGCCCCCAGCGACGGGAGCGGCCAACGCGGCGTGTGTTGGTGTGAGTCGTGGCCCTCCGGGGCCACCGGGGGCGTATAGACAGCCCGCCATCCGCGATCAAGTGCCCCGAACCAAAACACAGCCGCCCAGGGGATTGCCAGGACGGCCGTTGCCCGCACGGGGCGGTTGCGGGTTTGCGGCTAGGCCGGCTGCGGCCAGTGGAAGCTCGGCTGCAGCCCGTCATAGACCGGACGACCGTCGCTGGGCTTGGCGTAGCCCTTCGTTTCGTCCCAGAAGGCGTGATAGGTGGCCTTGGGGAACTTGGCGTCGTCGTAGCCCATGACGTTCGGCACGGCGACGCGGATGCGCTTCTGCTTATCGTCCAGCATGACCGGCGCGCCGCAGTCCTTGCAGACGCAGATTTCCAGGGGGCCGTTCGGATTCTGGGCGTTGAAGGGCACGCGGTTCAGCTTTTCGGGGTGGTCGACCGTCAGGTCGCCGTAGTTGAAGAAGGCCACATGCGTGTGCTGCTGCTTGGTCACCGACTTGCAGACGTTGCAGTGGCATTCGTGGTTGTCGATCGGCTCGGCGTCGGTCGTCACGTGCACATGTGCGCAGCCGCCGGAATACTTGGCCATCGGAATCCTCCCGTTGCGTCGGCACGACTTATGCGTGCCTAGGCGGAGCCTAGCACAAGGGCGCGCGGCGGGTAGAGAAAAGCGAAGCCCCGGCGCGCGGGTGCGGCCGGGGCGTAACCCTCGCAGACTGGGCGCGGGCACCCGTACCGACGGATTACCGTTCCTCGACGATCCTGACCAGATGCGAGATCTTGTTGACCATGCCGCGGACGGCGAGCGTATCCTCAAGCTCGCGGCGGCGGCGGATCTTGTTCAGGCCGAGGCCCTTGAGGGTCGCGGTCTGCACCGCCGGCCGGCGGGCGGCCGAGGCGTATTGTTCGACCACGATGGTCCTCTTCGCCGTGTCGGGCTTTTTCGCCATGATCAGGCCTCCACCGTTTCGGCGGCCGCTTCGGGAGCGTCCTTCCTCAGGATATCGGCCACCTTCTTGCCGCGGCGGGCCGCGACCATCCGGGGGCTCGATTCCCGCACCAGGCCGTCCATCGTGGCGCGGATCATGTTGTAGGGGTTCTGGCTGCCCAGCGACTTCGCCACCACGTCCTGAACGCCCAGCATCTCGAACACCGCGCGCATCGGGCCGCCGGCGATGATGCCGGTCCCCGCGACTGCGGCGCGCATCACGACCTTGCCCGCGCCGTGACGGCCGTGTGTGTCGTGGTGCAGCGTACGGCCATCGCGCAGCGGCACGCGTACGAGGCTGCGCTTGGCCTGTTCGGTGGCTTTGCGGATCGCTTCAGGCACTTCCTTGGCCTTGCCCTTGCCGAAGCCGACGCGACCCCGCTGGTCGCCGACGACGACGAGTGCGGCAAAGCCGAAGCGCTTGCCGCCCTTCACCGTCTTCGACACGCGATTGATCGCCACCAGACGGTCGGCGAATTCCGGGTTCTCGTCGCGGTCGCGGCGGTCTTCGCGGCGGCCGCCATCCCGGCGATTGTCTCTTTCTGCCATATCCGTCCCCTCAGAACTTCAGTCCGCCTTCACGGGCGGCATCGGCAAGCGCCTTGACCTTCCCGTGAAAGAGGAACCCGCCGCGGTCGAAGTAGCATTCCCCGATGCCCGCCTTTTTCGCGCGCTCTGCGATGGCCTTTCCGACCACGGCCGCCGCCTCGACATTGTTCTTGCCGACCACGCCAAGCCCTTTTTCCAGGCTCGATGCGGCTGCGAGCGTCACGCCTTTCACGTCGTCGATCAGCTGCACGCTGATGTTCTTCGACGAGCGGTGAACCGACAGGCGCGCACGCCCGGCGGCCATCTTGCGCAGTTTGTTCCGGACGCGCAGGCGGCGCTTGAGGAACATATCCCGTTTGCTGTTTGCCATTTCCCTACGCCCCTACTTCTTCTTGCCTTCCTTGCGGAAGATGAACTCGCCCTTGTAGCGGATTCCCTTGCCCTTGTAGGGCTCGGGGCCGCGCCATTCGCGGATGTTGGCCGCGACCTGGCCGACAAGCTGGGCGTCGATGCCTTCGATGACGATTTCGGTCTGCTTGGGCGTCGTCACGGTCACGCCCTTCGGCACGTCGAAGTTCACGTCGTGGCTGTAGCCGAGCGCCAGTTTCAGGGTCGCGCCCTGCGCTGTCGCACGGTAGCCGACACCGGTGATCTCAAGGTCCTTGCGGAATCCCTTGGAGACGCCGGTCACCAGGTTTTCCACCATCGAACGGGACATCCCCCACTGCTGGCGTGCCCGCTTCGAGCTGCCGCGCGGAGTGACGGTGAAGGTGCTGCCGTCGATCGCCAGAGTGACGTCGTCGGTGGCGGTGAACTTCAGGGCGCCTTTCGGGCCCTTTACCTCGACTGTCTGGCCCGACAGCGTCGCGGTGACGCCGGCCGGGATATCGAGGGGCTTCTTGCCGATACGGGACATGGGAACCCCCTCCTCAGAACACGGTGCAGAGCACTTCGCCGCCGACATTGGCCTGGCGGGCGGCGGCATCGGTCATCACACCCCGGGGCGTCGAGACGATCGACACGCCGAGGCCGTTTCTGACCGACGGGATTTCCTTGACGCCGGCATAGACGCGGCGGCCGGGGGTCGAGACGCGCTTGAGGTCGCGGATGACCGGCTCGCCTTCGTAGTATTTCAGGCTGATCTCAAGCTCGGGCATGCCGTTGTCGGCCTTCACCGGTTCGTAGCCGCGGATGTAGCCTTCGTCTTTTAGCACGTCGAGCACCCAGGCGCGAAGCTTGGAGGCCGGCGTCCGGACGGTGGACTTGTGGCGCATCTGGGCGTTCCGGATGCGGGCGAGCATGTCGCCCAGGGGATCGTTCATCATCGCGGTTCCCTCCCTACCAGCTCGACTTCACCATGCCCGGGATCTGGCCGAACGAGGCGAGATCGCGGAGCATGATGCGGCTGAGTTTGAGCTTCCGGTAATAGGCGTGCGGCCGCCCGGTCAGCTGGCAGCGGTTGTGCAGGCGCACGGCCGAGGAGTTGCGCGGAAGCTGGGCGAGCTTCTGGGTCGCCTTGAAGCGCTCTTCCATCGGCTTGGTCTGGTCTTCGATCACCGCTTTCAGCGCGGCGCGCCGGCCAGCGTACTGCTTGGTCAGCTTGGCGCGCTTCACTTCGCGGTTCACCATGGATTTCTTGGCCATATCGGTCAGGTCCTCTTGCGCGTCAGCTGTTGAAGGGCATGTTGAAGTGCTTCAACAGCGCCTTGGCTTCCGCGTCGGTCCGCGCGGTGGTGCAGATGATGATGTCCATCCCCAGAACCTCGTCGACCTTGTCGAAGTCGACCTCGGGGAACACGATGTGCTCTTTCAGGCCCATCGCGTAGTTGCCGTGGCCATCGAAGCTCGAGCCCTTGACGCCACGGAAGTCGCGGACGCGGGGAAGCGCGATGGTGACGAGCCGGTCGAGGAACTCGTACATCCGGTCGCCGCGCAACGTCACCTTGCAGCCGAGCGGCATTTCCTCGCGCACCCGGAAGTTCGCAATGGATTTGCGGGCCTTGGTGATGACCGCCTTCTGGCCGGCGATGAGGCTCAGTTCCTCGGCCGCCTGCTTGACTTTCTTGGTGTCCTTCACGGCCTCGCCCACGCCCATGTTCAGGACGATCTTTTCAAGCCGGGGGATCTGCATGTCGTTCTTGTAGCCGAACTCTTCCTTCAGCGCGGGACGCATCTTGCCCCGGTATTCGGCTTTCAGGCGCGGGGTATAGGTGGCGGTATCGAGCATCAGATCACCTCACCGGTCGTCTTGGCGAAGCGGACCTTCTTGTCGCCTTCCATGCGGAAGCCCACGCGGGTTGCCTTGCCGTTCTTGTCCATGATCGCCAGGTTCGACAGGTCGACCGGCATCGCCTTGGGCAGCCGGCCGCCCTGGCTGGTGGGCGTCTGGCGCTGGTGGCGGATGGCGACGTTCACGCCTTCGACCACTGCCTTGTTGTCCTTCGGCATGACGGCGGTGATTTCGCCGGTCTTGCCCTTGTCCTTGCCTGCGAGCACGACGACCTTGTCGCCCTTCTTCAGTTTCGCGGCCATCAGAGCACCTCCGGCGCCAGCGAGATGATCTTCATGAAGTTCTTCGCGCGCAGTTCGCGCACCACCGGCCCGAAGATGCGGGTGCCGATCGGTTCCAGCTGGTTGTTGATAATCACGGCAGCGTTGCGGTCGAAGCGGATGGTGGTGCCATCCTCGCGGCGGACTTCCTTGGCGGTGCGCACGACGACGGCCTTGCGGACGTCGCCCTTCTTCACGCGGCCTTTCGGAATGGCTTCCTTGACCGACACCACGATGATGTCGCCGACCGAAGCATAGCGGCGGTGCGAGCCGCCGAGGACCTTGATGCACTGCACCCGGCGCGCGCCGGAGTTGTCAGCGACATCCAGATTGGTCTGCATCTGGATCATTCGGTTTCTCCCGACCTGCGGGGACCTGACGTTCGGCCCCGGGGTTTCGATTGAACCGGACTGCGGGTGTTACGCGGTAGCGTCGGTCACCACAGTCCAGCGTTTGGTTTTCGAGATCGGCGCACATTCCTCGATGCGGACGCTGTCGCCGACCTTGAATTTGTTCTCCGCGTCATGGGCACGGTATTTCTTCGATTTCCGGATCGTCTTCTTCAGGACCGGATGGGTGAAGCGGCGTTCGACGAGCACGGTGATCGTCTGCTCGTTCTTGTCCGAGGTGACGACGCCCTGGAGGATACGTTTCGGCATGGGTGTCGCTCCTTACTTCGCCGCTTCGACGGCTTTTTGCGTCAGCACCGTCTTGATGCGCGCCACGTCGCGGCGGACCAGGCGCATGCGCGCGGTGTTCTCGAGCTGGCCGTTGGCCTGCTGGAAGCGGAGGTTGAAGGCTTCCTTCTTGAGCTGGACAAGCTGGTCCCGAAGCTGGTCGGGCGACTTGCCATTCAGTTCCGTGACTTTCACGGGCCGTTCCTTTCCACATCGCCAGAAGGCCCCCTTGGGGTCACCTTGGTCCTGGCGGGTCAATGATGGTCACGCGGGGCCGCCAGCGGGACGGAATCGCGGGATGCGGTCGTATAGGGGAGAAGGGGGCTGGGGGCAAGGGGGACGGTGGAGGAGTGTTTGTTTGGCGTGTCCACAGAGGATAGTCCGTAGGATGCGAGATTTTTCCCATCGCGTCGCAGTGCAAGATTGGCGCGAGCACCGATCCTAATCCCACTGGCAGGCCGATGGGGTCTTATTGGCAGGATGCTCGACGCGCTGCGTCGTCTTCAATGTAGTACATGGAACCATCGTCCGAACAGAAATTGATGTAGCGGTTTGCTTCTCCGCCCCAAATGCCAAACACGAGACCGGTGCCGAATGCAGCCAGAACTATCGCTCCGGCAAGAACCATCGCGCCTGGCGACCTTTGCATGCGAGTTCACCCCCACCCATAGTTGGAGCTGACGCTGATCTGATTCTCGGCAATTCTCATCTCCGGGCCGCCAAGCCGCTTACCCCGCCAGATCCTCCAGCCCGACCCCGAGAGCCATCGCCAGCTTCCGCAGGGTCTCAACCGAGCCGTTCTTCCGCCCCGCTTCGATGTCGATGATCTGTACCCGGTTCACGCCGGACTCGCGTGCCAGTACCGCCTGCGACAGCGCACGCAACTCGCGGTACACGCGCAAAGGGCTTTCGCCGTTCATCAGCCTGTCGGCAAACGCGCCAGGGATCAGTTCGTCTTCGCCCGCTGACACCGCCGCCATCGCCCGGTCATAGGCCTGCAGGTCACCCAGATCCTCGGCCGCCTGGCGAAGGCGGTCGTATTCGGCGCGGGGGATCGTCACAGTCTCGTTCATCGCACATTCCGCTTAGTCATAGATCGCGCCCCGAGGGCCGATCTCCAGAACCGCCAGCACGTTACCTTGGTCATCCATGATCACGCGCCAGTCCCCGACACGCAGCCGCACCGTAGTCTGCCCCCTCAGCGCCTTGACGTTGTTTGCCTGCGAGGCGGGGTTTTCGGCATAGGCCGCAATCTTGCTGCGGATCAGGGCCGCCGTGTTCGCCGGTATCCGCCGGAACGCCTTGACCGCCGCACGGGTGTAGCTGATCTGCTTCATGTCCATATGTAGCCCTTGGCTACACTTCTGTCAATGTGGGCCGACGCAAGCCGTCACCTCCACCCGTAGTTGAAGCTGACGCTGACCCTCTCCTCCCCGGCCATGTTCATCGGCACCTCGTGCCTGAGCCAGCTTTCCCACATCAGGACCTCGCCCACAGCGGGCTTCACATAGACGAAGGCCCGCAGCTCCTCCGGTGCGTCCTTCGTCCTCACCGGGGCGTGCATCATCATGGGCAGGCGCGGGTCTTCCAGTTTCAGCGCGCTGGTGCCCTCGGGCATCGCCACATAGGTGGTGCCCGAGATGACCGATTGCGGGTGGATGTGGCTGGCATGCATGCCGCCTTCGGGCAGGACGTTGATCCAGAGCGAGTCGCATTTCAGCTTCCGGCCCTTCAGGTCGAAGGCGAGGTCTTTCACGAAGGCCGCGATGTGCCGGTCGAGGGCCTTCACGAGATCGGCGAAGACGGGGAAACGCCACGGCAGGTCGGTGAGGGACGCATAGGAGGTGTAGCCCGGATAGCCCTCTGCCTCGCACCAGGCCTGCCCGGCCGCGTCATCCTCGGCGATGGCGAGGCACGAGGCGCGGAGTTCGTCGTAGTCGACCTTGGGCTTCGCCAGGTCGTTGACGGCGGCCCGGTAGAGGCGGGTGACGAAGAGGGGAGTGATGGTGGGCATGGGTCGCGGAATAGCACGGGAAAGGTTGCGCGCGGTAGGGTGGGCGATTTCGCCCACCGCGTGTCGGGTTGGTGCCAACGAGACAACCGGCGGGCGAGGACCGCTGACCCTACCCCAGCCCTGCCGCTTTCCGAAGCGCCGCGTTGATGCGGCTCTGCCAGCCGGCACCGTCCGCCTTGAAAGCGGCGAGCACGTCGGGGTCGAGGCGGATGGTGGTCGAGACCTTGGGGGAAGGGGTCTTCGGACGGCCTCGGTGGGCGACGGCCTTCGAAAACTGCTCGACCCAGTAGGGGGTGCTCAGGTCGGGCAGGTCGTCGTCCGGTTCATCACCCAAGTACCGCAATGTAGTGTCCTTGTTCGCGTCCATTTGCCTTCCTCATACTGATCACGCGCCAAGCATCTTTGCGTTGCGTCCAGGCAACCACGACAAGTCGGTTGTCCAAAAAGCCCACCGTGATGAAACGTTCCTCACCGTAGTCGCGCCGAAGATCGGCGCGCGTCATGTCTAGCCCGCGCTGTTCGAGCGTCGCCGCCCGCTTCCTTTGTCGAACTCCACGTCCATTTAACGTAACTACATTAAATATCCCCGAACCAGCCTTCATCAAGAAGCCTGAAGAAAGTCTGGACGCCAAAAACAAACGGGCCGGAGTTCCCCCCGGCCCGCGCGCATCCCGTAGGGCGGGGTTCACCCCGCCATCCTTACCAATCCTCGCGGACCACCACGCGGGTCATCACCGGCAGCTTCATCGCACCAAGCCGCAGCGCCTCGCGGGCGATGTCCTCTTCCACGCCGTCGATCTCGAACATGATCCGGCCGGGCTTGACCTTACAGGCCCAGAAATCGACCGACCCCTTGCCCGAACCCATCCGAACCTCGATGGGTTTGGAAGTCACGGGCAGGTCCGGGAAGACCCGGATCCAGACACGGCCCTGGCGCTTCATGTGGCGGGTGATCGCGCGGCGGGCCGCCTCGATCTGCCGGGCGGTTACACGCTCGGGTTCCGTCGCTTTCAGACCATAGGCACCGAAGCTCAGGTCGAACCCGCCCTTCGCTTCGCCGTGGATGCGCCCCTTGAATTGTTTGCGGAACTTCGTCCGTTTCGGTTGCAGCATTTTTCTTTACCTCTCAGCGGCCGTCGCGGCGGTCATCGCGCCGGTCGGGGCGCGCGCCACGCGGTGCGGGGCCGTCCTGAAGCTCGGCCGCGCGGCGGTCGCGTGCCTGCGGATCGTGCTCGAGGATTTCGCCTTTAAATATCCAGACCTTGCAGCCGATGATCCCGTAGGGGGTCTTGGCCTCGGCCAGCGCATAGTCGATATCGGCGCGCAGTGTGTGGAGCGGCACCCTGCCCTCGCGGTACCATTCCGTCCGCGCGATTTCCGCGCCGCCAAGGCGGCCTGCGACGTTCACGCGGATGCCAAGCGCGCCCATCCGCATGGCATTCTGCACCGCCCGCTTCATGGCGCGGCGGAACGACACCCGGCGTTCGAGCTGCTGGGCGATCGATTCCGCCACCAGCTGCGCGTCAAGTTCGGGTTTCCTGATCTCGACGATGTTCAGGTGCAGTTCCGACTTGGTGAAGTTCGCTAGCTTCTTGCGCAGCGTTTCGATATCGGCGCCCTTCTTGCCGATGATCACGCCTGGGCGCGCGGTGTGGATCGTCACGCGGCACTTCTTGTGCGGCCGCTCGATGATCACCTTGCTGACACCGGCCTGCTTGGCATCCTCACGGATGAAATCGCGCATCCGCAGGTCTTCCAGAAGCAGGTTGCCGTAGTCCTTACTTTCGGCGAACCAGCGGCTGTCCCAGGTGCGGTTGACCTGCAGGCGCATCCCGATTGGATTGACCTTCTGTCCCATTACGCAGTCTCCCCGGGAATTTCGATCTGACGCACCTTGATGGTCAGTTCGCTGAACGGTTTCATGATCTTGCCGAACCGGCCGCGCGCCCTGGGGCGGCCCCGCTTCAGCGTGATGTTCTTGCCGACCCAGGCCTCGGCCACCACCAGATCATCGACGTCGAGCCCGTGGTTGTTCTCGGCATTGGCGATGGCGGACTGCAGGCACTTGATGACATCGCCCGCGATCCGCTTCTTCGAGAATGTCAGGTCGGCCAGCGCCTTTTCCACCCTCTTGCCGCGGATCAGGCCCGCGACCAGGTTCAGCTTCTGCGGGCTGACGCGCAGCATCTTCGCCTTGGCGAAGGCCTCGTTCTCGGCCACGCGGCGCGGGTTCTTTTCCTTGCCCATGGCTTACTTCCTTTTCGCTTTCTTGTCGGCGGCGTGGCCGTAATAGGTCCGCGTCGGCGAGTATTCCCCGAATTTCTGGCCGATCATCTCTTCGGTCACGTTCACCGGGATGTGCTTGTGCCCGTTATAGACCGCGAAGGTAAGGCCGACGAATTGCGGCAGGATGGTCGACCGGCGCGACCAGATCTTGATGACTTCCGAACGCCCGCCCGACCTGGCCTTCTCTGCCTTCTTGAGCAGGAAGCCATCGACGAAGGGGCCCTTCCAAACAGAACGTGCCATTTATCAACGCCCCTTTTTCGCGCTGCGCGAGCGGACGATGTACTTGTCCGTCGACTTGTTGGAGCGGGTCTTGGTGCCCTTGGTGCCCTTGCCCCATGGGGTGACAGGGTGACGGCCGCCCGAGGTGCGGCCTTCGCCGCCGCCATGCGGGTGGTCGATCGGGTTCATCGCGACGCCGCGGGTCGTGGGCCTGATGCCCTTCAGCCGCATCCGGCCCGCCTTGCCGAAGTTCTGGTTCGAGTTGTCGGGATTCGACACCGCGCCAACCGTGGCCATGCATTCCTGGCGAACCATGCGAAGCTCGCCCGAGGAGAGGCGGATCTGCGCGTAGCCGCCGTCGCGGCCGACGAACTGCGCATAGGTCCCGGCGGCGCGGGCCAACTGGCCGCCCTTGCCGGGCTTCAGCTCGACGTTGTGGACGATCGTGCCGATCGGCATGCCCGAGAACGGCATCGCGTTGCCGGGTTTCACGTCGGTCTTCGCCCCGGCGATCACCTGATCGCCCACGGCCAGGCGCTGCGGCGCGAGGATATAGGCGAGTTCGCCATCGGTGTACTTCACCAGCGCGATGAAGGCGGTGCGGTTGGGATCGTATTCGATCCGCTCGACCGTCGCGGCCATGTCGAACTTGGTGCGGCGGAAATCGACGACGCGGTAGAGCCGTTTGGCCCCGCCGCCCTTGTGCCACATCGTGATCCGTCCGGTATTGTTCCGTCCGCCGGTCCTTTTCACGCCCTCGGTGAGGGCCTTGACCGGGCGGCCTTTCCAAAGCTCCGAACGGTCGATCAGAACCAGCCCGCGCTGGCCAGGCGTCGTCGGCTTATACGACTTGAGTGCCATGCTTTCTGTCTTCCGTTTGCCTTGGACCTGGCGGTCCGTTTCAGATTGTCCGGCGGCCCCGGGAGGCCGCCGCGAGGCCCCCCGTCAGAGGCCGGTCGTCACGTCGATGGTGTTGCCCTCTTCGAGCGTCACATAGGCCTTCTTCACGTCCGAACGGACGCCGGGGCGGCCGCGGAACTTCTTCGCCTTGCCCTTGGTGATGGTGGTGTTGACCGCCTTCACCTTGACCCCGAAGAGCGCCTCGATCGCCTCCTTAATCTCGGGCTTCGTGGCAGTTTTCGCGACGCGGAACACGACCGCGCCGTGCTCGGACGCCGTGGTCGCCTTTTCGGTGATCACCGGCCTCACGATCACGTCGTAGTGCTCGGGCTTCACCGAGGGGGTTGCCGCCTTGTTCATTTCGTGTCCCCTTTGGCAAGCCGCGCCGTCAGCGCCTCGACTCCGGCCCGGGTCAGGACCAGCGTGTCGCGCTTCAGGATGTCGTAGACGTTGGCGCCCATCGAGGGCAGGACATCGATGCCTTCGATGTTCGACGCGGCGCGGGCGAAGTTTTCATTCACCTCGGCACCGTCGATGATCAGCACGCGCTTCCAGCCCAGTTCCTTCGCCGCCTTGGCGAGAGTCGCGGTCTTGGCCTCTTTCATTTCGATCGTGTCGAGAACGATCAGGCTGCCCGCCAGCGCCTTTGCCGACAGCGCGTGGCATAGGCCGAGCGCGCGGAACTTCTTCGGCAGGTCATGGGCGTGGCTGCGCGGGGTCGGGCCCTTGTACTGGCCGCCCTTGCGGAAGATCGAGGCCTTGCGGGACCCGTGACGGGCGCCACCGGTGCCTTTCTGGCGGTAGATCTTCTTGGTCGAATAGGCAACTTCGGACCGGCCGAGCGTGGAATGCGTGCCGGCCTGGGCCTTGGCGCGCTGCCAGCGCACGACGCGGTGCAGGATGTCGGCGCGCGGCGTCAGCCCGAAGATCGCGTCGTCAAGCTCGATCGACCCGGCCTTCTTGGCGTCGAGTTTCAGGACGTCGAGTTTCATGCTTCACCCCCTTCGGCAGGCGCGTCGGCTGCCGGAGCAGCCGGAGCGGCCGACGATTTCAGCGCCGCGGGCAGCGGCAGGTCCTTCGGCAGCGGCTTTTTCACCGCGTCCTTGATGGTGACCCAGCCGCCCTTGTTGCCGGGGACCGAGCCCTTGACCATGATCAGGCCGCGCTCCGCATCGGTGCGGACAACCTGGATGTTCTGGGTGGTCACGCGGGCCGAGCCGAGGTGGCCGGCCATCTTCTTGCCCTTGAACACCTTGCCCGGGTCCTGGCACTGTCCTGTGGAGCCGTGCGAGCGGTGGCTGACCGAGACGCCGTGCGACGCGCGAAGTCCCCCGAAGTTCCACCGCTTCATGGCACCCGCGAAACCCTTGCCGACGGACGTCCCGGCGATGTCGACGAACTGGCCCGCCGCATAGTGGTTCGCGGTGATCTCTTCGCCGACCCCGATCAGGTTTTCGGGCGAGACGCGGAATTCCGCGATCTTGCGCTTCGGCGCCACGTTCGCCTTGGCGAAGTGTCCGCGCATCGCGGCGGTGGTGCGCCGGGCCTTGGCGGCCCCGGCGCCAAGCTGGACGGCAGTGTAGCCATCCTTTTCGGCGGTGCGCTGGGCGACGACCTGCAGGCTGTCGAGCTGCAGGACGGTGACGGGAACCTGGCGGCCGTCCTCAAGGAACAGCCGCGTCATCCCGATCTTCTTGGCGATAACTCCCGAGCGCAGCATCTTACGCCCCCACGACCTTGATCTCGACATCGACGCCGGCGGCGAGGTCGAGCTTCATCAGCGCGTCCACCGTCTGCGGCGTCGGGTCGACGATGTCGAGAAGGCGCTTGTGGGTGCGAATCTCCCATTGGTCGCGGCTTTTCTTGTCGATATGCGGCCCGCGCAGAACCGTGAACTTCTCGATCTTGTTCGGCAGCGGGATCGGGCCGCGCACCTGCGCGCCGGTCCGCTTGGCCGTGGACACGATTTCCTGCGTACCGGCGTCGAGTACGCGGTAATCGAAGGCCTTGAGCCGGATGCGGATAGTCTGACCTTGCATCGTCATCGCCTTTGAACGGTCTTTGGTTGAGAGGCGGGCCGGGCCTCATTGCCCGGACCGCGTCGAACCGAATTGACAGGCGGTGGGCCGGATGGCCCACCCTACCGGTCGGGTGGGCAATGTCACCCACCGCGTGTCCGGTTACTTCAGGATCTTCGACACCACGCCGGCGCCGACGGTGCGGCCGCCCTCGCGGATGGCGAAGCGGAGCTTTTCCTCCATCGCGATCGGCGCGATGAGTTCCACCTCGAACTTCAGGTTGTCGCCCGGCA
>JBJXFU010000055.1:0-31921 GCA_046155885.1 Paracoccaceae bacterium | reverse complement strand
CGCCCCCCCGCGCCGGCGCGGCCTTCAGAAAGCCTGGCGCCGGCCCGCGCGCTTCGACCGCAATCTCGTGGTCATCGGCGCCGGAGCGACCGGATTGGTCTCGGCCTACATCGCGGCCGCCGTGAAGGCCAAGGTGACGCTGGTAGAGAAACGCCGGATGGGCGGCGACTGCTTGAACACCGGATGCGTCCCGTCGAAGGCACTGATCGCCTCGGCCCGCATGGCGCACCGGATGCGCATGGCGGTGCAGCTTGGCCTCTCTGCGGCCGCCCCCCGGATCGACTTCCCGGCGGTCATGGCCCGCGTCAGCCGGGTGATCGCCGAGATCGACCCGAATGACAGTCCCGAACGCTACCGGAGCCTGGGCGTCGATGTGGTCGAGGGCGAGGCGCGGATCGTCGATCCCTGGACGGTCGCCATCGTCCCCAACGATCCGGCCGCGCCGCGCCGTCAGTTGACCACCCGGGCCATCGTCATCGCGGCGGGGGCCGAACCCCGGGTCCCCGACATTCCCGGCCTCGACCGGACCGGATATCTGACGACCGAAACCCTGTGGGCGCGCCTTGCCCGGCTTCCCGCAGTTCCCGAACGGTTCGCGATCCTGGGCGGCGGCCCCATCGGCTGCGAACTCGCGCAGGCCTTCGCCCGCCTCGGCTCGCGCGTCACGCTGATCGAGGCCGCGGACCGGCTTCTGGCCCGGGAGGACGCCGAAGCGGCGATGCTGGTGCGCGGGGCGCTCACGCGGGATGGCGTGGATGTCCTGACCGGCGCTGTGGTCCGGCAGGCCGGGCGCGACGGCGGTTCGCGCTGGATCGAGATCACCGCCGGTGCGACCCCGAGGCGGATCGTATTCGACGAACTGCTGATCGCCGTCGGGCGGGACGCGCGGCTATCGGGCTACGGGCTCGAGGAACTCGGCATCCCCGCCGGCAAGGCGGTCGACACCAACGAATATCTGGAAACGATTTACCCCAACATTTTCGCCGCCGGGGATGCCGCCGGTCCTTTTCAGCTCACCCATGCCGGAGCCCACCAGGCCTGGTTCGCGACGGTTAACGCGCTTTTCGGGACCTTCTGGCGCTTCCGCGCCGACTACCGCGTGATCCCTTCGGCCGTCTTCACCGACCCGGAAGTGGCGCGCGTCGGCCTGACCGAAGCCGAAGCAAAGGCGCAGGGGACCGGCTTTGAGGTCACGCGCTACAGCCTCGCCGGACTTGACCGCGCCGTGGCCGACGGCGCGACGGAAGGCTTCGTCAAGGTCCTGACCGCGCCCGGCCGCGACCGCATACTGGGAGCCTCCATAGTTGGCGAAAGCGCGGGCGAGCTGATTGCCGAGTTCGCGCTGGCGATGCGCCACAGGATCGGTCTGAACGGGATCCTGTCCACCGTACACGCCTACCCGACCCGCGCCGAGGCCAACCGTTTCGCCGCGGGCGAATGGCGAAAGGCGCATGTCAATCCGCGACTCCTGGGGATTCTTGAGCGGTTTCACCGCTGGCGGCGGGGCTGAACGGTGTTCGACAGCGCGCTACAACCGATGCAGCGAAGGCTTCTCGACAATCCGGCGCGCAAGCTGGCGCGGCTGGGCGTCCGCGCAGACTGGATCACGCTCGCGGCCTTCGCGGCGGGGTTGGCGGGTGCCGGGCTGATCGCGGCAGGGGCCTTCGGCTGGGGGCTGGTCGCGATCCTCGCCAATCGGCTCCTTGACGGCCTCGACGGCGCGGTTGCCCGCGCGACCCTACCGACCGACCGGGGCGCCTTCGCCGATATCGCGCTCGACTTCGCCTTCTACGCTCTGGTGCCGCTTGCCTTCGCCCTCGCCGATCCGGCGGCCAACGCGCTTGCCGCTGCGGTTCTTCTGGCGGGCTTCGCAGGAACCGGATCGAGCTTCCTTGCCTTCGCCGCCATCGCCGGGCGGCGGGGGCCTGCCTCCCCGGCCAAGGGCATTCACTACCTGGGCGGCCTTACCGAAGGGGCCGAGACGGTCGCTGCCTTCGTGCTCATGTGCCTTCTCCCGGGCTGGTTCCCGCAAATCGCACTTGCCTTCGCGGCGGCCTGCGCCGTCACCACGGTCAGCCGCTGGTGGCTGGGCTGGACCGCCTTCGCCGAGGCGGCGGGCCCGCCGCAGGACCGGGTATCCCGCTGACGGTTGCGGCTTGTGCTCGCTCCGCCGGTCAAGTTCTGTAAACATCACTGCGGCTCGGCTGTATGGCCGCGAACACGGAGAAGCTGGGGATGGCGGTCTGGAAGCAGACGCTTGGGCTCATCGGGATGACGATCATTGCCCTGGCCGTATGGGCAGCCTTTGTCCCGGGCGCGCATCCTTTCCTTGACCGCATCGGCCTGCTGGAGCCTCTGCAACGCCTAGGCATCACCGGTCGGGCGGAGGGAGCGGCGGCCGGGGACCAGGGCGGACCGAGGTCTGGGACGGTGCAGGTGATCGCCGCCCCGCCCGGCATGGCCCGGATGGATGACAGTGTCAGCGCCATCGGCACGGCCCGAAGCATACGCTCGGTCACCCTCGCGGCCGAGATTTCCGGCCGGGTGTCGACTTTGGCGGTCGCGTCCGGCGACTACGTCGAAGGCGGCGCGCCGGTCGCGGAACTCGACAGCGAAGGCGCGAGGATTGCGGTGGACCGCGCCAGCCTCGTCCATGACGACGCGGCGCGCAATCTTGCACGGCTGAAACGGCTGAACACCCTCGGCTCGGCCACCGAGGCACAGCTGCAGGAGGCGGAGCTGGCCGAACGGTCCGCCGCGCTGGCGCTTCGCGAAGCGACGTACGAGCTGTCACGCCACCGCATATCGGCGCCAGTCCGGGGCTGGGTCGGCATCCTTGAGACCGGCGTCGGCGATCTGGTCGCGGCGGGTGCGCGGATCGCCGAGATCGAGGACCGCTCGACCCTAATCGTCGAATTCCGCGTACCCGAGCGGGTGGCGAACGCGCTGCGCCCGGGCCTCGAAGTAACTGCCGCCCCGGTATCCGAACCCTCCAACACTCTGCACGGGCAGATTTCGGCGTTGGATAACCGGGTGGACGAAACCAGCCGGACGCTCAGGGTGCAGGCGACTGTGCCCAACGACGGCGACCGCCTGCGACCGGGCATGGCGATGGCGCTGAGCATCGACCTTCCGGGCGAGGCGCGCCCGGCGGTGGACCCGCTTTCGGTGCAGTGGGGCTCGGAAGGGGCCTTTGTCTGGGTGCTTCGCGGCGGCAGGGCCGAGCGGCTGCCGGTACGGATACTCGATCGCGGCGCTGGCCGCGTGCTGGTCGAGGCCGCCTTCGTTCCGGGGGACCTTGTGGTTTCCGAAGGCATGACCGCGCTCCGGCCAGGCGCTGCAGCTGCGGTTGCGGGGGCCGGGCCGGCGGCGCCCGCCCCGGCAAGCGCCGCCACCGGCGCCGCGACGGGCGCATCGGGCGGCTGACGGATGGACATCCGGCCCCCCGAGCCCGTCCGGACCGGCCGATCCGGGACTGCCCGCCTGGTCGGCAGGCCCGTGCTGGCGCTGGTCCTGAACGCGCTGATCGTGCTTGCCGGACTGGCGGCACTGCAGGGCGTTGAAGTGCGCGAACTGCCCGAGGTGGAAAGCCCGGTCGTCACCGTGACTGCGGCGTACGACGGCGCGGCACCCGAGACGATCGACCGCGAGGTGACCGCTGTAATCGAGGGTGCGGTTGGGCGGGTCGCGGGGGTTCGGTCGATCTCGTCGTCTTCCCGCTTCGGGCAGTCCCGCGTGACGGTCGAGTTCCAGAGCGATGTCGACCTCGACACGGCGGCAACCGATGTCCGCGATGCCGTCGCCCGGATCAGCAATACTTTGCCCGACGGTGTGGACCCGCCGAGAACGGTCAAGGCCGACCCCAATGCCCAGGCCGTCATGCGGATCGCCGTCACCTCGCCCCGGCGAAGCGCGCAGGACCTGACCGAACTTGTGCGCGACCGGATCGAGGATCGCCTGCTGGCCGCGCCGGGCGTGGCGGATGTGGAGATCTACGGCGGGCGCGACGAGGTGCTGCGTGTCGATGTGAACCAGATGCAACTGGCAAGCCGCGGTCTGACCATCGCCGACGTGGCCCGGGTCCTCCGCGATTCCTCCTTCGACGCGCCCGCCGGCTCGATGAGCGCCGCGAGCCAGACAATCCTGGTTCGGGCGACCTCGGCGCTGGCGACGGCGGGGGATTTCGCGGCGCTGGAAGTTGCGCCGGAGGTTCGCCTCGGCGATGTGGCGCAGGTCGCCTTCGGGCCGGCGCCCGGCGCTTCGTACCTCCGCGCGAACAATGAAACCGGGATCGGCCTCGGGATTTTGCGGCAGGCGCGCAGCAATACGCTGGAAATCTCCCGCGCCGTTCGGGCCGTCGTCGCCGAGGCGCAGGAGGCGTTGCCCGAGGATGTCAGTATCTTCGTTTCCAGCGACACGGCGCGGTTCATCGAAAGCGCGATCCATGAGGTTGAAATCGCGCTGGTCCTGTCAGTGCTGATTGTTACCCTGATCATCTTCGTTTTCCTGCGCGATGCCCGCGCCACGATGATCCCGATCCTGACCATCCCCGTCTCGCTGCTCGGCACGCTCGCGGCGATCTGGGCGGCCGGATTTTCGGTCAACATCCTCACCCTGCTGGCACTGGTTCTGGCCACCGGTCTGGTGGTCGATGACGCGATCGTCGTGCTTGAGAACATCATGCGCCGGCGGGCCGATGGCATGAGCCCGGCCGCCGCGGCGGTGCTCGGGACGGATCAGGTCTTCTTCGCGGTCGTCGCCACCACCACGACGCTGGCGGCCGTCTTCGTGCCGCTGGCCTTCCTTCCCGGGCAGACGGGCGGGCTGTTCCGCGAGTTCGGCTTCACCCTGGCGATCGCGGTGCTGATTTCCGCCGTCTCCGCTCTGACCCTGGCCCCGGTCCTGTCGGCGGGGCTGCTTCGGCCGCACCGGAACGGGGACGGCGGCATTGGGGGGTGGGTCGGTTCGCGGCTGGCTGCACTTTATGGGGCGGTCCTGCGGGCTTCGCTTGGCGCGCCGTTCATCGTTCTCGGCCTTGCTGCTGCCCTCGCCGCGACGGCGGCCTTCCTTTACCCCGGCCTGCGCCAAGAACTCACCCCGCCCGAGGACCGGTCGATCATCTTCCTGTCCATACAGGCACCGCAGGGCGTCGCGCTCGACTACACCGACGGCAAGATGCGCGACATCGAAGCGATCATCGCCCCCTACCGGGAAAGCGGCGAGGCCGGGAGCCTGTTCTCGATCGCCGGGCAGGGGGCCACCAACCGCGGCTTCATGGTCCTGACGCTGATCGACAGCACCGCGAGAACCCGTTCGCAGGCCGCGATCGCCGAAGAGATCACCGGCAAGCTGCGCGGCGTGATCGGCATCCGCGCGACGGCGTCGCAGCCGAATTCGCTGGGCATCCGGGGAGCCGGGCAGGGGCTGAGCTTCGCCGTCGTCGGGCAGGACTACGCCGTGCTTGCCGGGCAGGCAGAATCGCTGATCGACCGGATCGAGGCGGATCCGCGGTTCGGGGATGTGCGGCTGGGCTATGACACGACGCAGGCGCAGCTTTTCGTCGAGGTGGACCGGGCCCGCGCCGCCGATCTGGGCGTGGAGGTCGGCGGGCTGGGCGAGGCGCTGCAGGCGGTGCTTGACGGGCGCACCGCGGGGCGGGTTTTCGAGGGCGACCGGAGCTTTGACATCCGGCTTCTGTCGACCTCCGACCCGGTCGACGATCCCGGCGATCTGGAAAGGGTTTTCGTCCGGGCGGGCGACGGGCAGATGATCCCGATCTCGTCCTTCGTGGACCTGACGGAGCGCGCTGTCGCGCCGGAACTGGCGCGCGAGGCGCAGGCCCGGTCGGTTCCGGTCAGCGCCAGCCTGACGCCCGGCCTGCCGCTTGGCCAGGCGCTGGCCGAGCTGCGCGCCATCGCCGCCGAGGTCCTGCCCGAAACCGCGCGCGTCGTTCCCCTGGGCGAGGCGCGGACGCTGGAAGAGAGCAACCGGGGCATCGGCTGGAGCTTCGGCTTCGCGGTGGTCATCGTCTTTCTGGTGCTCGCCGCGCAGTTCGAAAGCCTGCTTTCGGCGCTGGTGGTGATGGCGACGGTGCCCTTGGGGCTGGCCTGCGCGGTCTTCGCGCTGGTCTTCACCGGGGGCAGCCTGAATATCTATTCGCAGGTGGGACTGGTGCTTCTGGTGGGCATCATGGCGAAGAACGGCATTCTGGTGGTGGAGTTCGCCAACCAGCTCCGAGAGCGGGGCGCGGGGGTGCGGGAGGCGGCCGAGGGCGCGGCGATGACGCGGCTCAGGCCGGTGATGATGACGATGCTGGCGACCGTTCTGGGCGCGCTGCCGCTGATCCTCGGCACCGGGGCGGGGGCCGAGGCACGGGCGGCGATCGGGTGGATCGTGGTGGGCGGGCTGGGGTTTGCGACTGTCTCGACGCTGATCCTGACGCCGGTTGCGTACCTGCTGCTTGCCGGGTTCGCGAGGCCCGGGGCGGGGGCGCGGGAGCGGCTGGAGCGGGAGCTTGGCGAGGTTGGCGGGGGCGGGACGACGCGGTGACGGCCACGTTAACAGGGGGTGAATCGGGAGAGAATTTCCGCTGCGGGGACCGGCATCCCGGGGCCGGCCGGATCCTGCCCTAAGCGCTTTCGGGCGCTGCATTAATCTTCGGGTTTGACGGCGTTCGCAGGGTGCCAGCAACCGCCCAGCAATATGCCAGCAATATGCCATACGATCGTATGGCTTTCGGTTAAGTTAACGTTAAGGCGTTTCGCTTTCTTAACGCCTTTTCCTTCTCCCCTCACCACCCCCACCGCCCCCCTTGCCCGGAACAGCCGCGAGAGCCACGCGGGCGGCGCCCGACCGCCCCTCCCCATGTGCGTTCGGCGGCGGGCGCTTCCGCAACGCCGGTCTGCGGGAACACCGGCGGGGTTGGAGGGACCATAAAGAGCGGACCGACACCCTTGCTGCGCCCCCCCCCGCGGTCGGGCGCCGCCCTCTGGTGTGAATGGGGAGGGAAGGAGGAGGCGATACAGGTCGGATGCACTGCGCTGCAACTCCGACCCGCCGGGACCTCCTCTGAGGCCCTCGCGACGGGGGAGCCTGCGGGTGCTGTCAGGAGGGCGCGCTGCGCTAATGTCGGCCGGTGTCGCGCTGCCGGGCCGCCGGGTCAGGTCGTGGCGACGATCACGTCCGGCACGATCCCCGACCGCGCGATGTAGGGGCCGACCGGGAGCCCCCGGAAAAGCCCGTGATCGGTGACAAGCACCGTGCCCATACCGGCGGCCCGCCCGCCGAGGATGTCGGTATGGAGCGTGTCGCCCACCATCGCGAGGCGGGCGCGGGGCAGGCCGGTGCGCGCCGCCGCCTCGTCGAAGGCGTCGGAGAAGGGTTTACCGAACCAGTGAACGGTGAGCGGCTGCGCATCAAGGATCGCGTGGGCGTGGAACCCCGGCTCGGTCGAGAGCCTGTCTTCGCGCGGGGCGACAAGGTCGGGGTTGGCTATGACGAGCGGTCTTGGCCGGTGGGCGAGGGCTTTGGCGATGCGCGCGGTCAGGCCGGGCGTCCGGCGCTGCGAGGACAAAAGCAGAATGCCGTCCGCCGAGGCGAGGGCCGAGGGGTCGGCCAGCGCATCGCGGCAGGGTGCGGGGATGTCGTGGAAGTCGTCGCCTTCGGCGGCGATGGCCGCCCAGGTGCCGCCCGGGTAAAGCGCGGCGATCCGGCCTGCGGCGATGTCGCGCGACGAGATGACTTCGTCCGGGGTGAAGTCGAAGCCGAGCTTGCGGTATTTCGCGACCACGCCGGAGCGGGAGTAGGAGGCGGCATTAGTCAGGACTGTGAGGCGTTTGCCGCGACGGCGGAGATCGGCCATGCGGGCGATGGCGCCGGGGATCGGGGTGTCGCCGGTGTTCAGGACACCGAAGCCGTCGAGGATGAAGCCGTCGTAGCGGTCGGCCGCCTCGGCGAGGGTGGGCAGGCGATCCGGGGCGTCGGGGAAGGTGGCGGCAGGCAGGCGCGGGCGGATCGCCTCATAACGGCGGAAGGCGGCTTCGGCATCGGCGAGAGTATCGGCCGGGTTCGGGAGGGAGCCGGGTTCGGTCACAGGACGGCCTTTGCGATTCGGCGGCCCTGCGCCGCGCGGCGGAGGCTTGGCGATATGAGGGGGGATGTCCATCGGGGGGGGTGGAAGGACGGAGCCGGAATGGCTGGACCAGTCACGCGTGAAGCGGGGACGCCCCTCGGCCCGGCTAGGGCGGGGGACCCGGGGGGAACGCAGTGACGGCGGAAGGTCAATGGACCATCCCGAAGGAAGCAGGCGGGACAGATCTGTTCGGACTCATTCTGAAACGTCTCTCTCCTTTCTTCGCGCACCAGAGGCCGGCGCCCGACCGCGGGGGGGGCGCACCGACGGTGTTGGTCCGCGCTTTATGGTCCCTCCAACCCTGCCGGTGTTCCCGCAACTGCCGTTGCGGTGGCGCCCGGGGGGCGGTCGGGCGCCGCCCGGGCCGCTTCGCGGCTGTTCCGGGCAAGGAGGGCGGTGAAGGTGGACGACGAGGGTCGGTCTTGTACTTCATCGGGTGCGAGCCGAAGTGGGGCGGAGCTTTCCCCGCGCTTGCGCCGGGATCGGCAAGAACGGCGGGACCGCAAATCCCAGACCTACCCCCCGAACCCCCCGGCCCGGTGCACCTCGCGCCCGGCGAAGAGCGTCAGCAGCACCTCGGTCCCGCCGATCTGGTCCGCCGGTCCGGAGAGGATATCCCGGTCGAGCACGATGAGGTCGGCGGCGTAGCCGGGCCGCAGCATCCCGGTTGACCCCGCCCGCCAGCAGGCGGCCGCCGCCCCGGTCGTATAGCCCGCGACGGCCTCTTCGACGCTGATCGCCTCGGCGGGAAGGAACGGCGGGCGGGGGCGTTCGTGCCGTCCGGGCGCGCGGGTGACGGCGGTTTCGATGATCGGGAAGGGGTTCAGGGTGGAAACCGCCCAGTCCGACGACAGGCACCAGGGGGCGCCGGTGTCGAGGATGCGGCGGAAGGGGTAGACGTTGGCGCGGCGCGCCGCGCCCACGAGGTCGAGCCAGTCGTCGGGGATGTCGGGGTCGAGCCGGGCCCAGAGCGGTTGGATGTTCGCCATCGCGCCAAGCGCGGCGATGCGGGGGATGTCGGCGGGGTCCACCACCTGCAGGTGGGCGAGCTGGTGCAGCGCGGGCCAGGCGCCGTTCGCTTCCCGCGCCGCTTCGATCCCGTCGAGTGCGGCGCGCACCGCGCCGTCGCCAATGACATGGCTGTGGATCTGGAACCGCGCGGCGTCCAGGGCGGTGAAGAGGGGGGCGATTTCGGCGGGGTCGAAGAGTAGGGGCGCGTTTCCGCCCGCAGCGTCGGCATAGGGGGCGAGCATCGCGGCGGTGCGGCTTTCGATCACCCCGTCGAGGAAGAACTTGGCAGAGTGGAGGGCCAGCCCCTGCGCCCCGGCGCGCCAATCGGACAGGCGCTCCACGGCCTGCGCGGGGTCTTCGCCCGGCCGCACGAGGCCCGCGCCGCAGGCGTGGAGGGTGAGGCCGCCTTCGCGCGCCAGGGCGCCATAGGCGGCGAGGTGTGCGGGCAGGACGCGCGGGTCGAGGATGCCGGTGATGCCGTGGCGGTGGGCGAGCGCCTGCGCGGCCCTGAGGCCCGTGAGGCGGGTGGCATCGTCCCATTGCGGAAGCGCTGCGTAGCCGGCGATCACTTCCTCCTCGTGCAGCATTCCGGTGGGCTCGCCGGCCGCGTCGCGGACGATACGGCCCTTCGGCGGGTCTTGCCGCCCCGCCACGATGCCCGCGATCCGGCAGGCGGCGGAGTTGAAGACGGCCGAGTGGTAGCTTGAATCGTAAAGGATCGCCGGGCGGTCGGAGACGGCGGCGTCGACGACCTCGCGCGTCAGGTTGGCTTCGGTGAAGGTGCCGAACTGCCAGCCGGTGCCGACAACCAGCGGAAAGGCCGTGGCGCGGGCATGGGCGCGCACCGCCGCCTGGAGTTCGGCGACCGAGCGCGCGTCCCAGAGCGGCGCGGCCGTGACCAGATCGACGCCGCCGTCCATCAGGTGGATGTGGGCGTCCTGGATGCCGGGCAGGACAAGGCGGCCCCCGGCATGGGTGAGGCGGGTTCCGGGGCCCGCCAGCGCGCGGATGTCGGCGTCGGAGCCGAGGGCGAGGATGCGGCCGCCCCTGATCGCCAGCGCCTCGGCCCAGAGGCGGGTCGGGTCCATCGTGCGGATGCGCCCGCCGGTGAGGATCAGGTCGGGGGTCATGAGGGGGGCGCCTCGATGGCGGCCCAGTCGGGGGCGGGCAGGATGCGGGAGGGGGCCAGGACGTCGCGGGTCCAGGCGAAGGCGGCGAGGAAGGGCAGGGCGCCCACCTTGGTGGCGTGGGGTTGGTTGGGGTCGTTCCAGATGGGGCGGTGGGCGGGTCTGGTCACCAGCGGCGCGCCGGGGGCGAAGCGCCAGCCGTGGGGGCCCGTCAGGGGGGCGTAGAGCTCGGGCGCGAGGTGGCAGCGGTCGCGGTAGAAGACATGGGGGGCGATGAGGAAGAGGCCGAGCGAGAAGTCGGGGGCGGCGACGGGGCCTTCGGGGTCGATCAGGCCGGCGAAGGCGTGGCCGTCGGCGAAGGCGGCGCCGATCCCGTCGCGGGGGTAGAGGTCGTAGGTCACCCAGTCGAGGTGGGCCGCGACCTCGGCCAGGGCGGCCGCGAGCTCCGGGCGGCCGTCCGGGCCGGGGGCGGCGAGGGCGGCGAGCGCGGGGTCGAGAAGCGGGGAGGGGGCGGGGCGGAGGGCGCGGGGCGGCGGGGCGACGGGGCCGCTGGCGAAGGCGGCGATGCCGTGGCGCGCTTCGGCGATGCCGGGGCCCGGGAGGCCGCCGAGGTAGAGGTCGATGGCCGCGATGGCGGTTCGGATCGCGGTGTCGCGGTCGGCCGGGGGGGCGGGGCGGGGGCGGACCGACAGGCGGGCGGGGTCCTCGGCATCGAGCGGCGAGCAGATGCGGTAGGCTTCGAGCTCGGCCAGCGTCAACTCGTCCGCCCGCCAGAGCGCCATCGCCGCGCCATAGCGCACCCGGCCCGATCCGGGCAGGCCGAGCGGCATGGCCAGGGCCGCGCGGGCCGCTTCGAGTTCGTGCGCGCCCGCCTCCACCGGCGCTGTCACAGCGTGTTCGCCTGATAGGCGAGCTGCATGTCGCGCTCGCGCCGCCGTTCGGCCCGCCACATCAGCCGCCCGGCGACGATCACGCCGATGCCGACGATGACCACGATCAGCGTTGCCAGCGCGTTGATGTCGGGGGTCACGCCCAGCCGGACCTTCGACCAGACGACGAGCGGCAGCGTCGTCGCCCCGGGGCCGGTGGTGAAGGAGGTGATGACCACGTCGTCAAGCGAGATGGTGAAGGCCAGAAGCCAGCCCGACATGATCGCCGGGAAGCAGACCGGCAGGGTCACGTCCTTCAGCACCTGCCAGGGCCGCGAGCCGAGGTCCATCGCCGCCTCTTCGATGGCGCGGTCCGCCTCGATCAGGCGGGCGTAGACGACGGTCGAGACGAAGACCATCGAGAAGGTGATATGCGCCAAGGTGATCGTGGTGAAGCCGCGCACCGGCCAGCCGATGGCGTTGTAGATCAGGATGAAGAAGATCAGCGAGGAGATGCCGGTGATCACCTCGGGCATGATCAGCGGCGCGGTCACCAGTCCGGAATAGAGCGTGCGCCCCCGGAACGACCGGAACCGCGCCAGCGCAATTCCCGAGAGCGTGCCGAGGATGGTGGCGAAGGTCGCCGAAACCAGCGCGATCTTCAGCGACAGAAGCGCAGCGTCGACGATCTGGGGGTTCTTCCACAGCGCCAGATACCACTTCGTGGAAAACCCGCCCCAGACCGTGGCCAGCCGCGAGGCGTTGAAGGAATAGACGATCATTGACAGGATCGGCACGTAGAGGAAGGCGAAGCCGAAGGCGAGCACCGTCATCAGGAAGACCGGGCTGCGCCTCATGGCTCGGCCCTCAGGCGGCGTTCCGACTTGGACTGGTGATGGCTGTAGACCATCATCGGCCCGACCATCAGGACCAGAAGTGCCACGGCCACCGCCGAGGCCATCGGCCAGTCGCGCGCCACCGCGAATTCGTCTGAGATCACCCGTCCGATCATCGGGCTCGACGCGTCGCCCACGAGTGTCGGGATGACCAGCTCCCCCGCCGCTGGGATGAAGACCAGCATCCCCCCCGCGACGATGCCCGAGAGGGACTGCGGCAGGGTCACGTCGAGAAACACCCGCGAGGGGCGCGAGCCGAGATCCATCGCCGCTTCGTCCAGCGTCGGGTCGAGGCGTTCGAGGCTGGCATAGAGCGGCAGGATCATGAACGGCAGGTAGGTGTAGACCATGACGAGCACGACGGCGAAGTTGGTGTTCATCATCGGCACCGACCTCACCGCCCAGTCGAGCGGCACCAGCCAGTTCCAGGCGTCGGTCAGAAGGCCGTTGAACCAGCTGTTCTTTCCCATCAGACCCATCCACGCATAGACGCGGAGCAGGAACGAGGTCCAGAAGGGCAGGATCACCAGCATCAGGAAGATGCTGCGCCAGGTCGTTGAAATCCGCGTCAGGCCGAGCGCCATCGGATAGCCGAGAAGCAGGCAGAGCAGGGTGGCAATGCCCGCGTTGACCACCGAGGTGAGGAAGGCGCGGATGTAGAGGTCGTCCTGGAAGAGCCTTGCATAGCCGGCGAGGTTCACAACCGGATTGTCGCCGCCGAAGCCGAAGGGTGGCGCGGTGGGCGTGCGGGTCGCCACGCTCATCGCCACGACGATGAGGAACGGGATCAGGAAAAGGGCGACCAGCCAGAGATAGGGCGCCGCGATGACGATGTCGGACCAGCCGCGCCGGTTGAACCAGACGGAAAAGCGCGACGGGGCGGAAGGCTGCGGGGAGGATGCCTGCGCCATGGGCCTACTCGGTCAGGATGATCGCCGAGGCGGGGTCGAAGGTCAGCCAGACCGCGTCCTCCCAGTCGGCGACGCGCCCCGCCTCGTCGGCGCGGCGGGCGTTGACGGAATGTGCCGACACCAGCGTTCCGCTTTCCAGTTCAACGCGGTAGAGCGAGTCCTTGCCAAAGTACGCGAGGTCGTGGACCTTGCCCGGAACCGCGTTTTCGGCCCCATCGGGGAGGCTTCGCGAGATGGTGAACTTCTCGGGCCGGATCGCCAGCGTGACCTCCTGCCCAGGCGAAAGCCCGGGCACTGCCCTTGCCCTGATCGGGCGGCCGGCTTCCGGCACCGATAGCGTGGCGATCCCGTCCGCGGTTGCCTCGACCTTTGCCGCGAAGAAGGTGGCCGAGCCGATGAAATCCGCGACGAAGCGCGTGACGGGGAATTCGTAGATGTCGGTCGGGGTGCCGACCTGCCGGACGCGCCCCTTGTCCATCACCGCGATGCGGTCCGACAGCGTCATCGCCTCTTCCTGGTCGTGGGTGACGACGATGAAGGTGACGCCGGTGCGGGCCTGGATCGACATCAGCTCGAACTGGGTGTGTTCGCGCAGCTTCTTGTCGAGCGCGGCGAGGGGTTCGTCGAGCAGGAGCAGCTTGGGCTGGCGCGCCAGCGCGCGGGCCAGCGCCACGCGCTGCCGCTGGCCGCCCGAAATCTGGTGCGGCTTGCGCCCGGCGAAGGGGGTGAGCTGCACCAGGTCGAGCATCTCGCGCACCCGGTCCCTGCGCGCCGCGTCGGTGATCGGTTCGTGTTTCAGGCCGTAACCGATGTTCTTCTCGACCGTCATGTGCGGGAAAAGCGCGTAGGACTGGAACATCATGTGGACGGGGCGCGACCAGGGCGGGACGGCGGCCATATCCTCGCCGTCGATGAAGATGCGGCCTTCGCTGACTTCCTCGAAGCCCGCGAGCATGCGCAGAAGCGTGGTCTTGCCGCAGCCCGAGCCGCCGAGCAGGCCGAAGATCTCGCCCCGTGCGACCGAGAGGGTGACGTCGCTGACCGCCGTGAAGGTCCCGAACCGTTTCGTGACGCTCTCGATACGGATGAAGTCGGGAGCGGCGCCCGCCAGCCCTTGGGCTGCGGCGCCGCTCCGCGCGACCGGGCCATGCACGGCTCAGCCCGCCTTGATCTCGGTCCAGGCGCGGAGGATCTCGCGGTCCTGTTCCTCGGTCTGGGGGGTGGGAGTGTACATGCGGCCGAGCGTTTCGGCGTCCGGGTAGACCGCCGGGTCGGCGACGATCGCGGGGTCGACGAAGGCCGTCGCCGCCTTGTTGGCGTTGGCGTAGCCGGTGAAGTTGGTGCAGGCGGCGATCACCTCGGGGCGCAGCATGTAGTCGAGGAAGAGGTAGGCGTTGTCCGGGTTGGGCGCGTCCTTCGGGATCGCCCAGAGGTCGAACCAGGCCGGCGCGCCGGTCTTCGGTACGTAGTAAGCGAGGTTCATCTCGATCCCCGCCTCGGCGGCGCGGGCCTTGGCGACGCCGTAGTCGCCCGACCAGTTGTTGACGACGCAGAGCTCGCCGTTGGGGATGGCGGTCAGATAGTTCGAGTTGTCGAAGGTGGCGATGTAGGACCGGATCGGTTTGAACGCCTCGACCATCTTGGCGTACTCGGCGGCGCCGGCGGTGCTCGGGTCGATGCCGAGGTAGCTCAGCACCATGAAGCCGATGTCGGTCGGGCTGTCGAGGATCGAGATGCCGCAGTCGGCAAGCTTTTCGGCGTTCTCCGGTTTGAAGATCGTGCCGAGGTCGGAAAGGTCCGCGTCCGGCAGCCGTTCCTTCACCATGTCGACATTGTAGGTGATCCCGACGGACCCCCACATGTAGGGGTAGCTGTACTTGTTGCCGGGGTCGAAGCCTTCGACCACCTTCAGGATCGCCGGGTCGAGGTTGCCCCAGTTGGTGAGGCGCGAGCGGTCGAGTTCCGCGTAGACGCCGGCCTGGAGGAACTGCGGCATGGAGATCCCGCTCTGGATCACCGCGTCATAGCCGGTGGACCCCGCGAGCATCTTCGCCTGCATCTCCTCGGCCGAGGCGTAGAGGTCATAGACGACCTCGATCCCGGTTTCGGCGGCGAAGTCGGCGATGGTGGTTTCGCCGATGTAGTCGGCCCAGTTGTAGACGTTCAGCGAACCGCCCGCCGCGCGGGCCGTCCGGACCCAGGGCATCGCGAGGGCCCCGCCGACCGTCGCCAGTGCCGTGCGCCTTGAGAGTTTCATCGTCAGTCTCCCCGGTTGTTCTGGTTCTTCTGTTGTCAGGCTAATCCGGACTTCCCCGCGCGGGAAAGCAAATCCTCGTTGATGGCCGCGACTTCCGCCTCCGGTGGCGCTGTTTCGGAACGGACAACCGGCAGGATCGCGCGCAGCATGTCGTGATGCGACTTCACGCCGTACTCGAGGTCCGACAGGTGGAACCCCTCGAACGCCGAGGACTTCATCGACTCGTTCGACCAGATCGAAAGCTGGCGGTCCTCGGCCGAGGTTTCGCGGTCGATGCGCTGGGCGAGGTAGCGCGCGGCGCGGGTTTCGCGGCTTTCATGCTTGTGGCGGTAGAGGCGTCCGGTCAGCCGGGTCCGCCCGGCCGATAGCGGGATGTCCTGATAAAACGAAGCGCTTTCGGGGGTGAAGGCGAACACGGCATTGGGGAAGAGACCGTAGTAGGTCCAGCTTTTCCTGAGCCGATCCGGCAGGTGCGGCTGGTCCGGCGCGAGCGAGACATAGCGCTTCACCGACCAGCGCCGCCCCGGCGCGTCGCCGAACTCGCCGGAGGAGAAGGACAGCCCGCCCGGATAGGCCTGGTCGCGGTAGGTCCTTCCGTAGAGGTCCTGAAGGCCGGGGTGGGCCATCGCGACGTGATAGCCCTCGTTGTCCACGTCGCGGACGGATTTCCAGTTGACCGGAAGCTCGCTTGCCCATTGCGGCCCCTGCGCGGGCAGCAGGTCGGAGGCGCCGTAGGCGGCGAGGTCGGCAGCGTAGGGCGCCAGCCATTCCGCGACGGGGGGCTGCGGGCCGGGGTGGAAACGCAGGAAGATGAAGCCGTGGAAGAGCTCCATCTCGATCGGCTTCAGGCCGAAGGCGGAGCGGTCCATGTCGCCGAAGCTGTCGGGGCGCGCCGCGCCCCGGAGCGTGCCGTCGAGGTTGTAGACCCAGCCGTGGAAGGGGCAGACGATGGCGCCCTTGCAGCGCCCCTGCGGGCCGTCGGCGACCCGCGCCCCGCGATGGCGGCAGAGGTTGTGGAAGGCGCGCACCACCCCGTCCTGGCCGCGCATCACCAGCGCGCGTTCGCCCAGGAGGTCGAGCGACAGCCACTCGCCGGGGGCGGGGATGTCGTTCACGTGGCCCGCGATCTGCCAGTGGGTCAGGAACAGGTGCCGGCGTTCCAGCTCGAAGAGCGCCTCGGAATGGTAGGTCCAGGCGGGCAGGCCGCGCCGGTCCCAGTCGTTGGGGACGCGCAGGGGATGATCCAGGTGGACGGTCATGGGCGTTCCTCGGCAAGGCGCCCGCTTACCCAGTCGTGGAAGCGGCGGATATCGAATTCCTCGGGCATCAGGGTGCCCTGCTGGTGGGCGGGCGAGGCAAGGCCGCGCTGGTTCATCTCGGCCGCCTCGGCATCCTGTTCGAGGACAAGCGAGGCGAATTCCGCCACCTGTGCGGCGCTGAAGGCGGGCTGGGCGAGGGTTTCCGGAGGGAAGAGCCATTCGGCGGTGAGGCGGGTGGTGGTCGGGCCGGTGGGTTCGAGACGGACGGCGCGGACATAGTCCACATGGCCGACCACATAGAGCGAGGGGACGGTGGTGACGAAGGTGTAGCCGGCCACGCGTTCCGAAGGGGTGAGCCCCGGGAATTCGGGCCCGCAGGGCTTGCCGGTCATCGTCCAGGTCCGCGCGCCGTCTTTCAGCGGCGGCAGGGCGGTGTCGCCGGGGCGCCAGTCATCGGCTTCGCGCAGGCTCATGATGCCGCGTCTGTAGACGGGCACCATGTCGCAAAGCTCGGGGTGGATGCCGGGGCAGTGCAGGCATTCGTTGTAGTTTTCCCAAAAGACCTTCCAGTTGCAGGCGAGTTCCCGCACGTGGCAGTGGCCGGTCACAAGGCTGTCCATCGGCCAGTTGTCGAGCGCGGCGAGGCCCATGTCGGGGGCCAGGGGGGGCGGGGTGTCGGCGAGCGACAGGAAGAGGAACCCGGCCCAGACCCGGGTGGCGACAGGCTTCAGCCCGTGGTTGTCGCGGCGGAAGTCGGCGGCGGGGCGGGCGTGGCCGGTGGCGACGAGGCGTCCGTCGGCTGCGGCATAGCTCCAGGCGTGGTAGGGGCAGGTGATCAGGCGGCCGGCCGGGCGGTCGCCTTTCGGGCAAAGCTCGGCGCCGCGGTGGCGGCAGGCGTTGTGGAAGGCGGAAACGGTGCCGTCCTCGGCCCGGACAACCAGAACCGGCGCCCCGGCGATGTCGAGCCCGCGCATCCGCCCGCGCGGCATGTCGTTGAGACGCCCGGCGCAGACCCAGTCGCGCCACCAGATCGCCCGGCGTTCGCGGTCGTACCACGCAGGGTCGCTGTAGGCCGCCGCGGGCAGCGTCGGCAGGCTTTCGGTCAGGCGGGGCGAGGGGAAGGCGGTGTCCATTGCGGCTTTTCCTCCTCAGAACCGGCCGGGCGGGGTGGCGCGGCGGCGGGGGTGGGTGAAGAAGGGGCGTTCGGCGAGGCGGACGGGCACCATCAGCTTGACGTACTGAAGCTCGCGCAGCGCGTAGATCTCGACCCAGAGGTCGCGCGCCTCGGCGTGGCGCGCCTCGACCTGCGCGAGCGCGATGTTGCGTTTGGTCGCGGGCGACCAGCAGGCGGCGGTGATGAAGCCGGCCTCGCGTTCCTTGCGGTGGTAGAGAAGCGAGCCGCCGGCCTCGACATTGCCTCCGATGTCGAGGCCGATCAGCGCCCATTTCGAGGTGCGGCCGTCGCGTTCGGCCAGAAGCGCGGCGCGGCCGGTGAAGGGGCCTTTGTCCCAGTCGGTCAGCCAGCCGAGGCCGAGTTCGAGGGGCGAACGCGCGCGGTCCTCGCGGAGCGCCTGATGGGCGGGGATGAAATCGAGGTTGGTGGTCAGGAACCCCGCTTCCAGCCGCGCCACGTTCAGCGCATCCGAGCCCACCGGCCGGATGCCGAAGGGCGCGCCGGCGCCCATCAGCGTGTCCCACAAGGGCAGCGCGGCCCAGGGTTTCGTCCAGAGCTCGTAGCCCAGATCGCCGGTGAAGCCGGTGCGGGAAATCAGGACCGTGTCGCTGTCGAAGGGGAAGCTTCTTGAGCGAAAGGGCTTTAGGTCCCGGATGTCGAATCCGGCGGCGGAAAGTACCGAGGCCGATGTCGGGCCCTGCAGCGACAGGGCGGCGATGTCGTCGGTGACGTCGGCGACGGTCACGTCGAAGCCCGCCGCGCTGTCCAGGAGCCAGGGCAGGTGGCGTTCCTGGCAGCAGAGGCGGAACTCGGTTTCGGAAAGGCGGAAAATCGTACCGTCGTCGAGCACCTTGCCGTCGTCGTCGCACCATACCGTGTACTGGACGCCGCCGGGGGTGAGTTTCGCGGCGTTCCGGACGGTCAGGCGGGTAAGGTACTCCGCCGCCTCCGGCCCCTTGATGCGGTACTTCACCATCGGGCAGAGGTCGTAGAGCGAGGCGGCGTTGCGGATCGCGGTATGTTCCATCGCCTCGTCGCCGTAGCAGAGCGGCGTGGTGCAGCCCGCCCAGGCGCCCCAGCGGTTCAGCCAGTTCAGCGACTGCTGGCGGGGGTGGAAGGGTGTTTTGCGCAGCGGTGCTCGGAAGTGGCTCAGGTCGTCTTTCATGCCCCCTCCTTCAGGATGCGTTCGGCCGCGTTCCATCCCGCCGCGCCTTCGATCCCGCCGCCGGGGTGGCTGCCCGCGCCCGCGAGCCAGAGGCCGGGGAGGGGGGTGGCGTAGCGGGCGGCTTCGCGGAGGGGCCTCAGGAAGAACATCTGTTCGACGGAAAGCTCCGCCGCGTGCCAGCACCCGCCGGGCAGGCCGAAGCGGGCCTCGACGTCGGCGGGCATGAGGAGTTCGGAGTGGGTCGTGAGGGCGCGGGTGCCGGGAAGGTGGTCCTCGATCACCGCGAAGCTGTTGGCGAGGAAGGCGGCGCGGGCGGCTTCGGGGTCCTTCGGCGCGTGGGGGGCGAACTGGACGTTGGCGGACAGGACGTGGTGGCCTTCGGGGGCGAGGGACGGGTCGGCGGCGGAGGGGAAGGTCAGTTCCATCACCGGGCGGTCGGGCACCTCGCCGTATTTGACCGGGTTCCAGGCGCGTTCGACGGCATCGACCGAGGGCGCGACGACGAAGCGGGCGCGGGGGTCGGCGCCCTTGAGGTCGGGCAGGGTTTTGAGCGCCAGGTGGAGGCGGGCGGTGGCGCCGCGCGCCCGGATGTGGCCCGCGCGGGTGAAGAACCCGGCGTCAAGCGGGCGGGGGCCGGTGAGGCTGCGGAAGGTGGTCTGCGGGGCGATGGCCGAGACGATCAGGGGGGCGGCGAGGGTTTCGCCCGAGGCGAGCGTGACGCCGGCGGCGCGGTGGTCGGCGGTGTCGATGCGGGTGACGCGGGCGCCGGGGCGGACGGTGACCCCGGCGGCGGTCGCGGCGGCGGTCATCGCGGCGGCAAGCGCCTCCATCCCGCCTTTCGGGGTGAGCAGGGACGCGCCGCGCGAGAGGCGGTCCAGGTAGAGGATCAGCGTGTTGGGCGAACGCGGCCCCGCCCAGGCGCCGAGTGTGGCGTCAAAGGCGAGGAGGCCGCCGAGCAGGTCGTGGCCCACTTCGTCGTCGGCCACGTCGGCCATGTTGATCAGGAGGAGCCGCAGGAACTCGCGCAGGTCCGTCCTGCCCATCCGCCGGATGCCCCAGGCGAAGCGGCCGAGGCCAAGCCAGTCGTTGCCCTTCGCCGCGAGGCGCGGGGGTGTCATGGCGCGGGCGGGGGCGAGGGCTGCGGCGTAGGCCGCAAGGCGGGCGTGGAGCGTTGCGAAGCGGGCGGCGGCTTCGGGGTCGAGGCCTTCGCCCGTCGCGGTGCCGCCCCGGACGGTGACGGGGGCACCGGGCGAAAGGAGCACGGTGGGCAGGGGGTCGTGGAAGGTGAGGCCGTGGCGGGCGAGGTCCATGCCGGAAAGGATGCGGGGGTCGAGGCCCATCGTCAGATGTGCGAGGCCGGGGGTGCGGAAGCCGGGCGCGAAGTCCCACCCCAGCATCCCGCCGCCCGGGCGGTCGGCCGCGTCGAGGAGGGTCACCTTGCGCCCGGCCTTCGCCAGCCGGGTGGCGCAGGCCAGGCCGTTCGGGCCCGCACCGATGACGATGACGTCAGAGGACGGCATAGGCGTCGCTCATTTCGGTTCCCATCCGCGCCTCGCGCAGGATCTCGGCCGCGGCGTTGCGCCCCGGCGCGCCCATCACGCCGCCGCCGGGGTGAGTCGAGGACCCGCACATCCAGAGGTCGCGGATCGGGCTGCGGTACTGGGCGTAGCCGGGGACGGGGCGATTGAAGAGAAGCTGGTCGAAGGTCAGCTCTCCCTGGAAGATGTTGCCGTCGGTCAGGCCCACCTCGGCCTCAAGTTCGCGGGGGGTGCGCACCTCGACATGCAGGATGCGCTCGCGGAAGCCGGGGGAATAGGCGGCGATCTGGTCGATGCAGGTCTTGCCGAAGGCGTCGCGGTCGGCGTCTGTCCAGGGCTGCCCGCCGATCTTCGGCGGCGCGTACTGGACGAAGCAGGACATGAAGTGCTTGCCCGGCGGGGTCATCGTCGGGTCGATCATCGTCGGGATCATCATGTCCTGGAACGGGTCGCGGCTGAACTGGCCGGACTTCCAGTCGTCATAGGCACGCTCCATCCGTTCGATGGAATCGGTGAAGTGCAGGTCGCCCTTCAGCATCGGCGCGCCTTCGGGAAGGGCGGGAAACTCGGGGGCCGCGTCGAGCGCGATGTTGAGCTTGCCGGAGGAGCCGCGCGTCTTGAACCGCTTCACCGAGGTCACGAAACCGGAAGGAAGGGCGGTTTCCTCAACATGGGAAAGGAAAGTGCGCTTCACGTCCATGTTCGACACGACACGGGCGGCGCCGATCACCTCGCCGTTTTCGAGTTCCACGCCGGTGGTGCGCCCGCCTGCCACGAGGATGCGCTTCACGCCCGATCCGGCGCGGATTTCTCCCCCCGCCGCCTTCAGCGAGGCCGCGAGCGCCTGGGTGACCGACCCCATGCCGCCGCGCGCGAAGCCCCAGGCGCCGATGTTGCCGTCCACGTCGCCCATGTAGTGATGGAGAAGCACATAGGCCGAGCCGGGGGACATCGGGCCAAGGGCGGTGCCGATGATGGCGGAGACGGCGAGGTAGCCCTTGATCACCGGGTTTTCGAAATACTGGTCGAGGTAGTCGGAAATGCTCATCGTCCAGAAGCGGACCATGTCGGCAATCCGGGCTTCGGACATCTCGCCCAGCTTGCGGGCGATCCAGATCAGTTCGGACAGGTCGCGGGGTTTCAGACTGGTCGGGTCCGGGGGGGTGCGCATCAGCAATGGGCGGATGAAGCGGCAGTGGCGGAGCACGTCGCGGGCATAGACGTCGTAGGCCTCGGCATCGCGCGGGGAGTGGCGGGCGAATTCGCGGCGGTTGGCGTCATGGTCGCGGAACATCGCGAGGTAGCCGCCGTCTTCGGTGAAGACCGCGCCGCCTTCGTAGGGGAGGATCTGCAGGCCGTGGCGGGGCAGCTCGAGGTCGCGCATGATCTCGGGGCGGAAGAGCGAACAGACGTAGGAGCAGTTGGAATAGGTGAAGCCGGGGTAGAGTTCGCGGCTGACGGCGGCGCCGCCGATCCAGTCGTTCTTTTCGACGACGCAGACCTTCATGCCGGCGCGCGCGAGGTAGCAGGCGGTGACAAGCCCGTTGTGACCCGCGCCGACGATGAGGGCGTCGTAGGTCATCCCCCTATCCGCCGATCAGTTCCTTGCCGGCCGGGCCGGCCTCGGCGCCTTGCAGCGTCAGGTCCACGGCCCGCGCGAAGGCCTTCAGCGTGTCGTCGAGGCAGGACGCGTCATGCGCCTCGCAGATGAACCAGGGTTCGCGGCTGTCGGGTTCGCAGATGATGCATTCGTCGTGCAGATGCGCGGCCATCGCGTCGTAGAAGCTGTAGTCGCTGAGCTTCCAGGCCCGGTAGTTGTCGGGGGGCGTGGCGGCGAAGAAGAGCCCGAACATGCTGGGGTGCCCGGTGAAGGAATGTACGATCCCGCGCGCTTTCAGGATGTGGGACATGCCGGCCTTGAGGCTTTCGCCATAGGTGGCGATGGTGGCCAGCGCCGGGGTTTCGTCGAGGATGCGAAGGCATTCCTCGGCCGCCGCCAGCGACACGGCGTGCGCGGTATAGGTGCCGCCGTGCGCCGCCCCGCCATAGCGGAAGGTGCGCATCACCTCTTCGCGCCCCGCGACGGCGGCGATCGGGTAGCCGTTGCCCATCGCCTTGGCGAAGGTGGCGATGTCGGGCCGGACGCCCAGAATCGACTGGATGCCGCCCTTGGCCACGCGGAAGCCGGTCTTCACCTCGTCGATGATCAAGAGGACCCCGTACTGGTCGCAGAGCTTGCGGGCGAGGTGGACGAATTCGCGGCTGGCGGAGATGCCGCAGCAGTTGCCCTGGATCGGTTCGATCAGCATGGCGGCCAGGGTGGGCCCATGCTTGCGGAACACCTCTTCCAGCCGCTGGGGGTCGTTCATCGGGGTCAGGTGGGCAAGCTCGCGGATCGTCTGCGGGATGCCCTTGGAGTAGCTGACCACCTGCGGTTCGCTGTTGCCGCGGGCGTCCCAGTCTTCGAGATTCACCATCCACATCGCGGCGTCGAAAAGGCCGTGGTAGCTGCCTTCGATCAGGAGATAGCTTTCGCGCCCCGTATGGGCGCGGGCAAGACGGAGGGCGGCCATCACCGCCTCGGTTCCCGAGTTCGAGAAGCGGACAAGGTCCATGCCCGGCACCATCTTGCAGATGCGCTCGGCCACGGCGAGTTCGCGTTCGGTGGAAAGCGCGAAGACCCCGCCGACCTCCATGCCCCTTTTGGCCGCCGCGTCCACCCGGTCGTCGGCATAGCCGAGGATCGCGGGGCCATAGCCGAGGCGGTAGTCGACATAGCGGTTGCCGTCGATGTCCCAGACGCGCGCGCCCTTGCCGTGGTCGACATAGATGGTGCGGTCGTCGCCCCAGTAGCGGAAGGTCGAGGCGACCCCGAGCGGCAGACGGGTGAGGGCGCGCTTGTAATGCGCGTTGGAACGGTCGAGCGAGCGTGGCATGGGAATCCTCCGTAGGGGCAGGGTCGCAGGATTTTGACTGGTCTGTCAATCAGAATTTGACTTCGCGAAACTTTCGCTACATTCCTTTGGCCGGACACGTCATAGGGCGGGTCGGGTCAGAAAGGGCTTGGGGCTGGGATGCCGGACGATCAGGACAGGCAGGCGCAACCGCGCAAGCGCGACCGCGACACGCGCCGGACGCAGCTGATCGAGGCGACGATCGAGACGCTCGCGGCGCGCGGCTATGCCCGCACCACGCTGACCGAGGTGGCCCGCACCGCCGGGCTTTCGCACGGGCTGGTCAACTTCCACTTCGCGACCAAGGAAGGGCTGCTGAACGACACGCTGGCCTATCTGGCCGAGGAGTACCGGCGGAACTGGACCGAGGCGCTGGCTGAGGCGGGCGATGACCCGGCGGACCGGCTGGATGCGCTGATCCGCGCCGATTTCAACCCGGCGATCAGCACGCCTGCGCGGCAGTCGGCCTGGTGCAGCTTCTGGGGCGAGGCGCAGAGCCGGCCGATCTATCAGGAACGCTGCGGGTCGAAGGACGAAGACTACAACCGCCAGCTTGAAGGCATCTGCGGGGAGTTGATCCGGAAGGGCGGCTACGCGGGCGATGCGGCCCGTTTCGCGCGGGTGATCCGGGTGACGATCGAGGGCACCTGGCTTGACCTGATAACGATGAAGGCACCCTATTCGGCGCCCGAGGCGCTGGCGACGGTGCATACCGCGGCGGCGGCGTTCTTCCCGCGGCATTTCGGGGCGGCCGGGCGGATCGGCGGTTAGTCCGTCAGGCCCAGACCTGATCGGGGTCGGGCAGCGGGATCGCGTCGAGAAGTTCGCGCGTGTAGGCAGACTGCGGCGCATCGAACATCCGGGCCGCTGGGCCTTCCTCGACGATCTCGCCGCGGTGCATCACCGCCACCCTTCGGCACAGCCGCCGGATCACGCTCAGGTCATGGCTGATGAAGGCCAGCGTCAGGCCGAGGTCGGCCACCAGCCCTTCGAGCAGGTTCAGAACCTGCGCCTGGGTCGAGACATCGAGGCCCGAGACGATTTCGTCGGCCAGGATGAAGTCGGGTTCCAGCGCGATGGCCCGCGCGATGCCGACCCGCTGGCGCTGCCCGCCCGAAAGCTCGTGGGGATAGCGCGCGAGAAAGCCGCGCGGCAGCCCGACCTGGTCGAGCGCCGCCGCCGCGCGGTCGACCGTCCGGTCGAAGCCGTGCAGGCGGAGCGGCCCGGCGACGATCGCGCGGACGGTCAGACGCGGGTTGAGCGAGCTCAGCGGGTCCTGAAAGATCATCTGGAAGCGGCGGCGCAGCGGGCGCAGCGCGACGGGGCCGAGATGGGTGATGTCGGTGCCGTCAAAGGCGATCCGCCCGCCCGTCGGTTCCAGAAGCCGCACCAGCGCGCGCCCCAGCGTCGATTTCCCCGACCCCGATCCGCCGACGATGCCGATCACCTCGCCCTTCGGAATCCGCAGCGTGATGCCCTTCAGGATCTCCAGCCGGGGCGCCGCGCCGAAAAGCGGCTTGCGCGCCCGGTCGGGCAGCGAAAGCCGGAGGTCGGTGACGGAATAGAGGTCAGCCATCGCGCGCCACCTCGGCTTCGACAGCGGCGATCACCTCATCGGGCACCGGCACCAGGCTCGCGTCCGGGTCGGTCCAGCGCGGCGTGGCGGCGAGCAGGGCGCGGGAATAGGGGTGCTTCGGGGCGGCGAAGAAGTCGCGCACCCCGGCTTCCTCGATCACCTTGCCCCCGTAGAGTACGGTGAGGTTCTGGCAGACCTTGGAAATCAGCCCGAGGTCGTGCGTGACGAACAAAAGCGCCGTCCCGTGCCGCTTCTGCATGCCTGCGATCAGCCGCACGATCTGCTTCTGCACCGTCACGTCGAGCGCCGTCGTCGGCTCGTCGGCCACGATCAGCTTCGGTTCGGCCGCGAAGGCCGAGGCGATCAGCACGCGCTGTCGCATCCCGCCCGAGAGCTCGTGCGGGTAGGCCCGCATCACCCGGGCCGGGTCCTCGATCTGCACCTCGGCCAGTAAATCGAGCGCCCGCGCCCCGGCCCTCGCGCGGTCCCAGCCGAGGATATCGACCAGCCGGTCGGTGATCTGCGGGCCGACCCGCCGCACCGGGTTCATCGCCGTCATCGGGTCCTGCGGGATCAGCGCCGCGAGCGCCCCGATGCGCCGCCGCCGTTCCTTTGCGGCAAGCCCCAGAAGGTCGGTCCCGCCCAGCAGGATCTCGCCGCCCGCCACCTCGGCCGCCTTCGGCAGGATGCCCAGAACCGCCTTGCCGATCATCGACTTGCCGGCGCCGCTTTCGCCGACAAGCCCGCGCACCTCGCCCTCGGCCACGCTGAGCGAGACCTTCCTCAGAAGCGCCGGCCCGCCCCGCAGCCGCACCGTCAGGTCGTGTATCCGCAGGAAGCTCACCGCAGCACCGGGTCGAAGCGGTCCTTCAGCCCCTCGCCAAGCTGGCTGAACGAGAGGACCGTCAGGAACAGCACGATCAGCGGAAAGACCAGCACCCACCAGGCCTGATGGATGCTGGTGCGCCCCTCGGCGATCATGCCGCCCCAGGTCGGGTCGTCGGTCGGGATCGAGAGGTTCACGAAGGACAGGATCGCCTCGACGATGACGGCGATTCCCATCTCCAGCGTCAGCATGGTGACGATGGTGGGCAGGACGTTCGGCAGGATTTCCGCCAGCATTGTCCCCGAACGGGTCCGCCCGGCGACCTCCGCCGAGGCCACATAGTCCATCGCGCCCTGCGCCATCGCCTCGGCCCGCACGACCCGGGCGAAGCGGGTCCAGTCGATCAGCACGATGGCCAGGACGATGGCGGTCAGCCCGGGGCCGATGACGGCGACCAGCAGGATCGAGAACAGGACCGGCGGAAACGCCATCCAGATGTCGATCAGCCGCGAGATGACGATATCGGCCCAGCCGCGGAAGAACCCCGCGATCAGCCCGAGGCAGGCCCCGATCAGGCAGGTCGCGACGCCCGCCACCAGCGCCACCGTCAGCGCGATCCGCGCGCCGTGGATAGTGCGCGACAGCACGTCGCGGCCAAGACTGTCGGTGCCGAGCCAGTAGCCGGGCTCGGCCCCGGCGACCCAGAAGGGCGGCAGCCGCCCGAGGAACAGGTCCTGTGCCAGCGGGTCCTTCGGCGCGACCCAGGGGGCGAGGATCGCGGCGAGGGCCAGAAGCGCCAGCCACCCTGCGGCCAGCCACAGCCGCGCACCCGCCTTACGCCCGACCGCCCCGCGCCCGTCACGCATGGTCGTCACGCATGGTCGTCACGCATGGCGCAGCCTGGGGTTCAGGAGCGCGTAGCTCAGGTCCACGATCAGATTGACCCCGGTGAAAATCGCCGCGAACAGCACGACGATGCCCTGGATCAGCGGCAGGTCGCGGTTGATGACCGCGTCGATGGCAAGGTTGCCCAGGCCCTCGTAGCTGAACAGCCGTTCGATGATCACCGTGCCGCCGATCAGGAAGGTGAACTGCACGCCCACCAGCGTGAGGGTGGGCAGGATGGCGTTCGGCAGCGCCTCGCGCAGGATCACGTGGTTCTCGCCATAGCCCTTTGTGCGCGAAAGCGTCACGTAATCAAGGTGCATCGCCTCTTTCAGTGACTGTTTCAGCAGCTGCCCGATGACGGCGGCCAGCGGGATCGCCAGCGCGACGGCGGGCAGGATCATGTGCGACAGCAGATCGGCGGCCAGGTCGAAGCGCAGGCGGAGCAGACTTTCGACAAGGTAGAAGTTGGTCGTGAAGGGCAGTTCGAGCGACGGGGTGATCCGCCCCGAGATGTGGAAGATCGGCCAGAGCACCCCGAAGAGAAGGATCAGGATCAGCCCCCAGAGGAAGTCCGGCACCGACAGGGCCACGCCGTTGCCCACGTCGACGGCCGCCTCGCCCCGGGTGCCGCGCGCCCGCGTCCCGGTCAGCGCCGCGGCCCCGCCGAGCGCGACGGCGATCAGCAGCGCCAGCACCGACAGTTCCAGCGTCGCCGGCAGCCGCCCGAGCACCAGCCCGGCGACCGGCTGGCGCGCCGTGATCGAGGTGCCGAAGTCGCCCTGCGACACGCCGCCGATCCAGATCAGGAACTGCTGCCAGACCGGCTTGTCGAGCCCGTAAAGCGCGGTCAGCCGGGCGATGTCGTCGTCGGTCGCGCCGGGGGGCAGCATCATCGCGATGGGGTTCCCGGGCACCACCCGGATGACGACGAAGACGATCACCGCAACGCCGAGCAGCGTGACAAGGCTGGTGGAGAGCCGCAGCAGAACGGCCCGGATCAGCGGCATGTTCGGTGGTCCTGCGTCGGTCGCATTTTCGGTCCGGAAATATCCCGTGGGGCTGCCGTCGGTCCGCCATCGGTCCAAGGACCGATGGCAGCGGGCAGAGCCCCCGGCCCTGTCGGTTCAGCGGCTCAGGCCCGCTTCATCAGATGCGGCAGAAGCGCGCCCGAGGCGTGCGGGGTCACCGTCACGCCCTGGGCCGACAGGATCGGCTGCACGTATTGCAAAAGCGGGATGACCAGCGCGTTCTCGGCGATGTAGCGGTCCACCGCCTTCCAGCCCTCGATGCGCTTGGCCTCGTCCGCCTCGCCCCAGAGCGGGCCGATCATGCCGATCAGGTCCTCGCCGTCCCAGACCGAATGCGGGCTCGGCCCGAACATCGCGAAGCCGGTCGAGGTGGTCGGATCGCCGACCGAGTTGCCCCAGTTATAGAAGGCGGCGGGCGCCAGCGTGTCGGCGGCGCGCAGCTCGTAGTGCTTGGCGATCTCGTAGACCTCGATCTCGGCCTCAATCCCGACCTTGCGCCAGAGCCCGACGATGGCCTGGATCATTTCGTAGTCCTTGGGCTTGAAGCCCTTGGTGGTCTGGATCTTGAACTTGACGGGGTTGTCCGGGCTGTAGCCCGAGGCAGCGAGGAGTTCGATCGCCTTGGCCTCGTCATAGGGAACTTTAATCGAGGCGTCGTAGGCGTCGTATTGCGGGGTCTGCAGGGTGTCGATGGCGACGCCGTAGCCCGAGAGCAGGCGGTCGATGATCGTCTGCTTGTCGATCGCGTGGGCCGCGGCCCTGCGCACGTTCGGGTCGGTCATCACCTCGATATCGTTGAGGAAGATCATCCCGATGTCGGAGATCGGCGCGGCCGCGGCGTTCATCCCCGCGCCTTTCAGACGGTCGTATTCCTCGTAGGGCATTTCCAGCGTGACGTGGGAGTTGCCGGATTCCACCTCGGCGACCCGCGCCGCGGCGTCGGTCACGAACTTGATCGTCACCGTCTCGAACTCTGGCTTGCCGCCCCAGTAGCCGGCATTGGCCTTCAGCCGCACGAAGGCGTTGCGCTCAAACTTCTCGACCATGTAGGGGCCGGTGCCGACCGGGGCGGCCTCGAAGCCTTCGGCGCCCACCTTCTCGTAATAGGCCTTCGGCAGGACGTAGCCGGTCAGGAAGTACATCCACTTGAAGATCGTGGGCTCGAAGCGGGCCACGTCGGCGGTGACGGTGTTGCCCTCGGCCTTGATGTTGGCAAGCGTCGACCAGATGAACTGGATCGGGTTGCCGGTCTTCTCGTCTGCGGCGCGGGTCAGCGACCAGGCCACGTCCTCGGCGGTGAAGGGGCTGCCGTCGTGCCAGGTGACGCCGTCGCGGACGGTCATCGAGACCTTGGTCTTGTCGTCGTTCCAGCCCCATTCGGTCAGCAGGCCCGGGGCGGGCTTGAGGTCGGGCTGTTGCAGGATGAACTGGTCGAAGACCGACTGATAGATGCCCTGGATCGTCGGGTTGACGGCCGAGGGCCCGACCGTCGGATCCCAGGAGGGCAGGTTGACGTTGTAGGCGATGACAAGCTCTTCGATCGCCTGCGCCCGGACCGGAAGCCCGGTCAACGCGATGGCCGCCCCGGCGGCGGAGGTCTGGAGCAATCTGCGTCGGCTGATGGTCATTTTGGTGTTTCCCTGTTGTTTCTGTTTGTTGTCAGTCAGTCTTAATCCGCGTCGTCAGGCCCCGGCCAGGCGGCGGGCCAGAAGGAACCCCGCACCGGCCCCGGTTCCCGCCCCGGGCCAGACGCCCGCGCCGGTCAGCCAGAGGCCGGGCAGCGGGGTCGAACCGTCGGCATGGCCCCGCGCGGGGCGGAACAGGAAATGCTGCGCAAGGTGGTGGCTGCCGCAAAGCTGGTCGCCGCCGATCAGGTTGGGATTTTCGGCCTCGAGCTCGATCGGGGTCACGATACGCTTTCCGATGATCTTTCCAAGTGTCCCCGGGGCATGGGCTTCGAGAATGGCCAGTGCCCGGTCCGCGAAGGGTGCTGCCGCCCCGCTCCAGTCCGCCGCTGCGATCCCGCCCTTCGCGTCGCCCCGGACGGTGCCGGGGGCCATGCGGACCTGGACCCAGAGGATGTGCTTGCCCTTCGGTGCGCGGGTGGGGTCGTGGGCAGTCGGCTGACCCACGACAAGGATCGGCTCGGCGGGCAGTAGGCCGGCGCGGGCCTCGGCATAGGTCCGGGCCATTCCGTCGAGCGTGGGGGCGATGTGGACATAGGCGAAGCTCTTCAGCGCCTCGCCGGCGCCCCAGTCCGGCAGGGCATCGAGCGCCAGATGGATCATCATCGTGCCCGGCGCATGGGTGAAGTCGGCCATCGCCTGGTCGAAGCGGGGCGAAAGCGGCCCCGCCAGCCGGGGCAGGGCGGAAGGCGCGACCCCCGCGATGACGGCGCGGGCGGCGGCGATGCGGCGGCCGTCGGCGAGCCGGATGCCGGTGGCGCGGGCGCCGTCGCGTTCCACCCCGGCGACGTCGCAGCCGCATTCGACCACGCCGCCGCGCGCCCGGATTGCGGCGACCAGCGCGCGGGTGACCGTGTCCGCCCCGCCCTTGCCCAGAACCATGCCGAAAGCCTGGCCCGCCATGCCTTCGAGATAGGGGAACAGCGCCCCGCCGGCGATGTCGGGGGCAAAGTCGAGATGCATGCCCCAGGCGCCAAGAAGGGCGCGGACCTTTTCCGATTCAAAGCTTTGCACCAACCAGTGGCGCGGCGACATCAGCAGGAACCGCGTCATATCGAGCGCGCCGCCAAAGCCTTTCGCCCGCCACAGGCGCCAACCGAATGCGACCAGCGCACGGGCGGTCATCGGGCTGCCGAGCAGCCCGAAGAGATGCGGCGCCTCGGCGCCGAAACCGGCCTGAAGCCGCGCCCAGGCCGCAGCATCGGATTTCGATACCGCAGCGATCCAGCCCCCGGTCTCGCCCGGAACCGATGAAACGCCAAGCCAGGTTTCGTCGGGGAAGGACGAGGCAAAGGGCCGGGCGACCGGGACGAAGTCGCAGCCCTGGCGTTTCAGCTCCTCGCCATGCACCGTGAAGAAGGGCGATCCGGCGAACAGCGACAGGTTCATCGCCGCCCGGTCGTGGCGGAAGCCGGGAAGCGTCAGTTCGCCGGTCCGGACCGCCCCGCCGGGCTCGTCCGCCCGCTCGAACACCGCCACGCGCCAGCCCTTCGACGCCAGATGCAGGGCGGCTGCCAGCGTGTTCACGCCCGCCCCGATCAGGACCGCATCGAAGCTGTCCGCCAAGAGTACCCCCGCGTCGGTTGACGCCGGGATATTTGCAAACGCATGGAATTCTGTCTAGTATCATTCCGACCGGATGGCCCGACCGCCGCAGGCTGTACGGACCGGACACAAGGCGCGGACAAGACGCGGACGGGGCCGCAATGGCCGGACGCATCATCACGGGGCCCGGGTTCGCCCGGGGGGACGAAGCGAGAAACAGGGAGAGTTCTCAATGACTTCTGGATCGGTTCTGGAAAGCCTGGGGCGGATGATCGCGTCCGGCGGGATCGAGGTGGTGGATTGTTCGGGCGTGCTCGGCCCCGAGACCCCGCTTCTCAAGCTTCCTCCCGACTTCGCCCGCGACACGCCGCCCATCGTGATCCACAAGATCAGCGAATACGACAAGGACGGGCCGTTCTGGGCTTGGAACTGGCTGGAACTGGGCGAACATTCCGGAACCCATTTCGACGCGCCGCACCACTGGATCACCGGCAAGGACTATGCCGACGGCTATACCGACACGCTGCCGGTGCAGCGGCTAGTGGCGCCGGTCAACGTGCTCGACTTCGCGAAGGAGTGCGCGGCGAACCCGGACTTCCTGCTGACCATCAAGCATGTCCAGGACTGGGAGTCGCGCAATGGCCCGATCAACGCCGGCGAATGGGTGGTACTTCGCTCCGACTGGGACAAGCGGGCACACGACGCGGGGCTGTTCCTGAACGCCGACCAGACGGGGCCGCATACGCCGGGGCCGACGGCGGAGGTGATCGAGTACCTCATCGGCAAGGGCATCGTCGGCTGGGGCAGCCAGTGCATCGGCACCGACGCGGGGCAGGCGGGCGGGATGACCCCGCCCTTCCCGGCGCACAACCTGCTGCACAAGCACAACCGCTACGGCCTTGCCTCGCTCGCCAACCTCGACCGGCTGCCGGCGAAGGGGGCGATCCTGATCGCGGCGCCCTTGAAGATCAAGAATGGCACTGGCTCACCCATCCGGGCGCTGGCGCTGGTGCCGAAGGGGTAGGATGTCGGACGCTTCGGCTTTCTCGGATGCGGGCGGGGGGCAGACTTTTCGCGAAAA
>JBJXFU010000044.1:0-63018 GCA_046155885.1 Paracoccaceae bacterium | reverse complement strand
GATTTCGCCGACAGCTTCGTCGGCCAACGCATCCAGCCCTTCCGGATCGAGGAAGAGGCGCGGAAAATCCCCGGCACCAACTTCACCGTGCAGTCGCGCTTCAAACCCTTCGCGGTGCGCGACGGCAACCTGATCACCGGCCAGCAGCAGTATTCCGGCGCGGCGGCGGCGGAACTGGTGATCGCCGCTCTGGGCAGGTAAGGACTCGTGGGTCGGGCTTCAGCCCGACTCCCCCCCCACCCCCACAGGATATGCTGCGAGCCCCAGGGACCCGTAGGTCGGGCTTCAGCCCGACTCCGCCCCCCCGGTCACACCGTATTCAGATAAAGATCGTAATCCACATCCGCGATGGTCCGCGCCACCCGTGCATACTCCGCCGCCTTGATCGCGCAGAAGGTGCGGTGCATGTCGGCCCCCAAAGCCTCCCTCAGGAACCCCGACCCCGTCGCCGCCCGGATCGCCTCGTGCCAGTCGGTCGGCATCGCCGGCCCGCCCTCCGCCTCATAGGCGTTGCCGGTCGTCTCCGGCCCTGGATCGAGCCCTTCCTCCAGCCCCTTGGTCAGCGCCGCCAGCACCACCGCCCCCACCAGATAGGGGTTCGCGTCCACCCCCGCCGGCCGGTGCTCGATCCGCCGCGCCGCCACCGGCCCGGCCGGAATGCGGAGCGCGACCGACCGGTTGTTCACTCCCCAGGACAGGTTCACCGGCGCGTAGCTCTGGTTGGCGAAGCGCCGCCAGGAATTCGCGTGCGGCGCGAAGACCAGCATCGAGTCCGCCATCGTCGCCCGCATCCCCCCCAGCGCGTGCAGAAGCTCGGGTTTCCATTTCCCTTCAACGGCTTCCGAAAAGATGTTCACACCCGTCCCGTCGCGCAGCGAGACGTGGAAATGCATCCCCGACCCGGCGTATTTCTCCACCGGCTTGGCCATGAAGCAGGCCGTCACCCCCATGGCGCGGGCCTGGGCCCTCACGATCCGCTTCAGCCGCGCCAGGTCGTCGGCCGCCCGCATCACATCCGTCCGGTAGTCGAGCGTCAGCTCGTACTGCCCCGGCGCATATTCCGAAATCACCGTCTCGGCCCGGATGCCCGCCGCCTCGGCGCCCTCGTAGATGCGGCTGAACAAGGGCTCCATCCCGTGCAGGTGATCCACCGAATAGACCTCGGTCCATTCCGACCGCCGCCCGTCCAGCACCGCCGCCGCGGGCTTCACATACCCATGCTCGTCCCGCTCGTTCGCGAGCAGGAAGAACTCCAGCTCGAACGCCCCCGCCGGCGTCAGCCCCGTCGCCGCCAGCCGCGCGATCTGCGCCGCGAGCGCATGGCGCGGGTCCGAAGTCATCGGCCGGCCGTCGAGGTGATAAAGCGACAGGAACACCTCGGCCCGCGCGGGCGAGGTGCCGGTGAGCGGCACCAGCGTCCCCGGCACCGGCCAGGCCCGCATGTCGCCGTCGCCCTGGTCCCAGATCAGCCCCGTCTCGTGCACATCCTCGCCGACGATGTCGAGCCCGAGGATCGACACCGGCATGTGCCGCCCGTTGCGGTAAAGCCCCGCCACCTCATGCCGCCGGATGATCTTGCCCCGCGCGATGCCGTTGGCGTCGAAAAGGACAAGATCGACGGCCTCGATCTCCGGGTGCCGGGCAAGGAACGCCTCGGCCTCTTCGGGAAGCGAGCCGGAGGGGGAGGGGGCGGAGGCGGAGGTCTTGGGGTGGTCTTTCATGGGTCCGGGCCGGGGTGGTGACGCTTTCGGTGATCCCGAGGGCTTCTAGCAGAGGGGCCGGGCGCTGGGTAGGGCGGGGTTCACCCCGCCACTTGCGACGCGTCAATGGCAGGGCCCATCGGCCCTGCCACGTCACCACGGTCCCCCTCGCCCCCCGGTCCCCCCGCGACCGGGGATCGCGCGCGTCACCGGTCGGGTGGCACCCATGCCGCATGAGCGGGGGTGAACGTCCACTGGACGTTCCCCTGTTCCCGCTCAGCCCGGCCGGGTGGTGTCGCGGGTCACGGTGTGAGCGGAAAGACCGGGATCGGAGACGCCGTGTGCCCATCCGCCAAAGGGCGCGTTTCAGGGCCCGCGGAGCTTTCGCAACGCCACTTCGTAAGTTTCTCTAAGGCGATGGTTCTGATGATGTGACCGTCCCCTTTTGTGGATCCTCACAGACCCACCGTGGCACATTGATGCCGTCGGGGGGCGGTCACATCATCAGAGCCGTCGCGAATGGTTACCGCAGCGTCCGCAAGGGGTCGGCCGCATCCCTCACCGCACCCCCAGCAACGCCCCTGCCACCACCCCGAAAGCCCCCACCAGCCGGTCGATCTGGGCATCCAAAGTGACCGGCGAGACCAGCATCATGTTGTGGAACGGCGCGATCAGAACCCCCCGGTTCACCAGCCCCACATGGATCGCCGCCTCCAGCTCCGGGGCATGGGCCAGCTCCGCTTCCGCCCCGTTTTTCAAGGGCTCAGGCCAGCAGATGAACTCCACCCGCGCGCCCACCCGAACCACGTGCCAGGGCAGCCCCAGCCGCCCGATCGCCGCCGCAAGCCCGGCCTCCAGCCGCGCCGCCCCGGCCTCCATCCGGGCATAGTTCTCCGCCGTCATCACCTCGCCCAGCGTCGCCTTCAGGCAGGCGAACTGCATCGGGTTGGCCGACAGCGTCGTCCCCATCCCGGTCCGCCCGGCAAGGCGCATCTCGTTGACTCTGATCAGTTTTTCCTCGACACCCCGGGTCATCCCCCAGACCGCCGCCGGCATCCCCCCGGCCACGCACTTGCCCACCACGAACATGTCGGGCCTCAGCCCGTGCACCCGCGCATAGCCCCCAAGACCCGAAGACTGGGTATGCGTCTCGTCGATGATGAGGACCGTCCCGTACCGGGTGCAAAGCTCCCGCAAGCCCTCATGGAACCCCGGCGCCGGCAAGACCATGCAGGAATTGGTCATCACCGGCTCGCTCAGCACCGCCGCCACTTCCCCGCCCGCAAGCGCCGCCTCGATCCCGGGCAAGTCGTTGAATTCAATACAGACCGCCGCCTCCGCCGCATCGAAGGGCGCGCCCAGAAGCCCCGGCTGGGCAACCGTCCGGCCGTTCTCCAGCGTCACCATCGTCTCGTCGACCGATCCGTGATAGGACCCCCGGAACACCAGCACCTTGCCCCGTCCCGTCACCGCCCGCGCCACCCGGAGCGCATAGCGGTTGGCATCCGTCGCGGTGGTGGCGATCTGCCACAGGAACGCCCCGAAGCGGTCGGTCAAGAGCCGCCCGACCTCCAGCGCGTCCTCCGTCGGCAGCATGTAGGTCAGCCCGCGCCCCGCCTGCCCCCGGATCGCGCGCGCCACCGCCGGCGGCGAATGCCCGAACATCGACCCGGTGTCGCCCAGGCAGAAATCGTCCAGCCCATGCCCGTCCGCATCGATGATCCGCGCCCCCCTGGCGCCGGCCACCAGCATCGGGAAGGGCTGCGGCCAGTCCTTCATCCAGTGCAGCGGCACGCCGTCGAGGAAATGTGCCTCGCCCGCCGCCAGCGCCGCCTTCGTCTTCGGCCGGAGCGCGGCATAACGGGCAGCCTCGCGGGCGCGGAAGGCGGCAGCGCGGGCGGGGTCGATGCCGCCGGGAAAGGCCGGGAAAGGGCTCATGCCCCCCGGATAGCCCCCCGCCCATGCCCGGTCAACGCCCCGGGCCCGCAGCCCCGGTCGCCTCATGCCCCCGAAAGCGCTGCCAACGGGACCGCCCCTGCCGACGCCCCTCTCCAGGCCCCCGAAACCCCCGCCCCGAGCGCCCCTTCCCCCTTGCGCGACCCGCCTTTCGCGACTATCACGCCGCCCACGCCCGCCCCGGGCCACCTCCCGGCCCCCCGGCGCTGCAGTAGCTCAGTGGTAGAGCACTCCCTTGGTAAGGGAGAGGTCGAGAGTTCAATCCTCTCTTGCAGCACCATTCTGCCCAGTAGGATCAGATGGTTGGGCGGAACCGCCCTCTGGCCAGCGTCCGCATTCGGAAGCGACAACCGCCCTTTGTCATGCAATAACCAAGGCATGGTCGATTCATTCGCTCCAACCGAGTTTGACCCACTCTCTGTCGAGAATGTCGGCGTGACGCTTGCTGTCGAGTTGCTCGAACGGCCGCTCCTACCGATGCCACCGCCCACCCCCTTCGCCGGAGCCGGGGTCTATGCCCTTTACTACAGCGGCGTCCACCCCGCCTACGGTAGCCTCGTTGCGCTGGACGGTGGGCGGTTCAAATATCCGATCTACATCGGCAAGGCGGCGGGCGAGAGCTCTAAGCAGGGGTTCAGCCCGACCGGCACCCGGGCGCGCAAGCTGCACGACAGGATCGCAGAGCACTCCCGGTCCATCGCCGCCGTCAGCAACCTGTCGCTGGCCGACTTCCGATGCCGAGCGCTCGTCCTAAACGACGCATACATCACACTTGCTGAGTCGGTGATGATTCGGGTTTTCCGGCCTGTCTGGAATGGGATGAGCTTCGGTAGCAAGGTCGTCGGGGTCAATCGGATGGCAGGCACCCCCGGGTCATGGGATTCATTGCACCCGGGGCGCGGTGGCAGGCCAGCTGGAACGGAGGGTGCCGAGAAGGCGGCAGAACTCATCAAGAAGCGGATTGCCGATCTGGAAACCGACTTCACCGACCCGACCCTTCAGCGGATGTATGACCGCATCACGAAGTTTGTGTGAGCCGCCGCTTGACGCTGGTCAGAACATGTTCCGCCATCAAGCTCGGGACCGCGTTTCCCAACTGACGCATAGATTCAGTCCAAGACCCGTGGAATACCATCTCATCGGGGAACGTTTGCAAGCGCGCGCTTTCCCTAACGGTGAAGTAGCGCACCGACCCATCCGCCCGCCGCAGCATATTCTCGCCCCCAGGAACGCCATGCACCCCGGCCTTCAAAGTCTTTGCAGGTTCGTCCAGCGGGCTTCCGGTGTGACCTGCGTAGGTCCGCGCGCCGCCCATAAAGCGGTGGTCGTGGAATGCCAGCGCCTTCTCTGGCTCATGTTCGGGGTCAGGCAGGTCGGAGATGGCATCCCGCACCGTCAACCAAGGTTCCTCCATCGGAGGTGCAGACAGTTTCAGCGCCCGCGTCCGACCTCTGCCACCCTCTGGCCGATCCTTTTTGGCGATCCGGTGCAGGTCCCAGTATTCGCCGGAACGCCACTGCGACCAAAGCAGCGCGTCCTGCCCGTTAGTGGGCGAAGGGAAATGCCAGTCAAAAGAGAGGTCGGAGCGAAACCCGACGATAAACACCCGCTCGCGCCTCTGTGGCACACCGTAGTTCGCGGCGTTCAGAACGCGCATCACCACGTTATAATGAAGGCCGTTGTGGGTGCCCGAGGTTTCAAAGTCCTCCAGCCGGGCCAGATGGTCTATCCAAGGCTCATAGCCGCGCGCCAACACGTCCGGGTGCCGTAGCTGGAGTCTGATGTATTCAAGGTAGCTGGCAAATGTAGCGCGGGTCAGCCCCTTCACGTTCTCAAAAACGAATGCCTTGGGCTGGACAGTCCGCACTGCCCGCACCGCCTGCGGGAACATATCACGGGTGTCCAAGAAGGCGCGATGCTGCCCCCCGAGCGAGAAGGGCTGGCAGGGAGGGCCACCCGTTACAAGGTCAATCGGCCCCTTCACCTGGGCGAAATCAAAGCCGCGAATATCACACGCGACCACATTCCAGTGGGCAAACGGAGCAAGGCCGCGCCGCTTGTTTTCTCGGATTGTGTCGCAAGCCCACTTGTCCCAGTCGAGAACAATAGCGGGCTCAAACCCTGCACGGCTTGCAGCGATGCCAAGACCACCAGCCCCAACAAAGAGCTCGATCGACCGCATCATGCCCACTGCCCGACCTCCCGCTACTTTTTCGTTCAAAGTGTCCCCGGCCACCGCCGAGTGTCAATGTCAAGTGTAGGAACAATACATGAACATGCTGTTTAGAGGAAGGGCATTGCCTCAATCGAGATCGCTCTTGGGCCTGGATCGTATGGCCCCCCTCACCCCCTCGCCTCCCTCACCCACCCCCACACCCTCACCGGCGAACACGGCAGCTCCACGTCGCGCACCCCCACCCCCCAGAGCGCGTCCAGCACCGCGTTGGAAATCGCCCCCAGCGCCCCCACCGTCCCCGCCTCGCCGCAGCCCTTCATGCCGAGGGGGTTCGAGGCCGAGGGCGTCGCTTCCGTGGTGAACCCGATCATTGGCATGTCGGCCGCGCGCGGCATCGCGTAGTCCATGAAGGTCGCCGCCAGAAGCTGACCGGCCTCGTCATGCACCGCGTTCTCGCCCAGCACCTGCCCCAGCCCCTGCGCCACGCCGCCGTGGATCTGCCCTTCGACCAGCATCGGGTGGACGAGGTTGCCGAAATCGTCCGTCACCGTGTAGCGGACCACGCTGACCGCCCCGGTCTCGGGGTCCACCTCCACCTCGGCCACATGGGCGCCGTTCGGGAAGGACCGCTGCCTCAGCTTCGCCACCGTCCGGTGGCGCAAGAGGTCGGTCCGCCCCGCCCGCCGCGCGCGCTCCGCCGCCTCCACCAGCGTCAGCACGACATTCGACCCCTTCGCCCGGAAAGCGCCTTCGCCAAAGGCCACCTCCTCGGCCCCCATCTCGCCCGCCACGAAGGGCGTGAAGGCCGCCACCATTGCCTCCACCGCCGCCAGCGTCGCCGCCGACTGCACCGTCACCGACCGCGACCCGCCCGTCCCGCCGCCTTCCGGGATCAGGTCGCTGTCGCCCTGCACCACGCGCACCGCCTCCACCGGCACGCCGGTCCGGTCCGACAGGAACTGCGCATAGACCGTCTCGTGCCCCTGCCCGTTCGACTGGGTGCCGACCATCAGCGAAACCGTCCCTCCCTCGCCGAACGCGATCTCCGCCGCCTCATGCGCGTCGCCGAGGATCGATTCGATGTAATAGGCGATCCCGAGGCCCCTCAGCCGCCCCGCCCGCTCCGATGCCGCCCGCCGCACCGGAAACCCCTCGGCGTCCGCCTCGGCCCTGACCCGCGCCAATACGCGGGGGAAATCCCCCACGTCGTAGTTCGACCGCGCCACCGTGCGGTAGGGGAAGGCGGTGATGAAGTTCCGCCGCCTCAATTCCCATGGGTCCGCCCCCAGCCGCCGCGCCGCCATGTCCACCACCCGCTCCAGCGTCAGGATCGCCTCGGGCCGCCCGGCGCCGCGATAGGCATCGACGGGCGTGGTGTTGGTGTAGATGCCCTTCACCGCCAGATGCGCGGCCGGGATGTCGTAGGGCCCGGTGAACACCTTCGAGAAGAGCTCCGACTGGATCATCTGCCCGAAGGGCGCGTTGTAGGCGCCGAGGTCCGACAGCACCTCGACCCGGTAGCCGGTCATCCGGTGGCCGGTATCGAACGACATCTCCGCCACCGCCACCAGATCGCGGCCGGCATTGTCGGTCAGCATCCCCTCCGTCCGCTCGCAGGTCCAGAGTACCGGGCGGGCGGCGACACGCGCCGCCTCGGCCAGCACGAAGTATTCGGGGTAGGAAGCGCCCTTCATGCCGAAGCCGCCGCCCACATCGGGCGTCGTCACCCGCACCCGCGCGGGATCGAGCCCGAAGGCTGCCGCCAGGTCCTTCTTCTGCGCCCAGACCCCCTGCCCCGACACGCACAGATGCAGCCGCCCCTCATCCCACTCCGCGAAGGCCACGCGTGTCTCCATCGGGTTGGCGATGACGCGGGGCTGGGTCACGGTCAGCCTCACCCGGTGCGCGGCGGCGGCAAAGGCCGCGTTCACCGCGCCCGCATCGCCCAGCTGCCAGTCATAGGCCACGTTGCCCGGCGCCTCGGGGTGGATCGCGGGCCCGCCCGGAGCGTTCTCCAGATGCGGGTCAAGCTCGTCATAGTCCACCGCGACCGCCTCGGCCGCATCCTTCGCCTCGGCCAGGGTTGCGGCCACCACCACGGCCACCGCCTCGCCCACATGCCGCACCCGCCCCCGCGCCAGGAACGGCCGCTCGGGCGCCACGCCGCGCCCGCCGCCCGGCAGCTTCAGTAGCTCCGCCTCCATCCCCCGCGCCAGCCCCGCCGCGTCCAGATCGGCCAGGGTCAGAACGGCCGCCACCCCCGGCATCGCCGCCGCATCGGCGGTGTCGATCGAGGCGATCGCGGCATGGGCATGCGGGCTGCGCACAAAGACCGCGTGCAGCGCGTCCTGCGGCGCGATGTCCCCGACATACCGCCCCTCGCCCTTAAGGAAGCGCGCATCCTCGAACCGGCGCACGGTCTGGCTTTTTCCGAACTGATGCATCGCGATCTCCGGGGGGGTTTCGGCACCGGCTCAGGATAGAACCATTTGCGGCCGAAGTGCACGGGCCGATCGCTCACGCGGCTGCGCGCGTTGCGACGGGCTGGCGGGGCGGGGGTGGACGGGCCTTCGAAGGCCTGTCCCGATACCGCGTCGACGCGGCATCGGAATGCGGTTTCAGGAAACCGCATCCCCGACAGGCGCCGCCCAAAGAAAAAGGGGCGCCGCAGCGGGCGCCCCCTTCCGTTCCTTCACCGCGGCGGTCAGGCCCGCAGCCGCATCACCGTCGCAAGCTGCAGCTCGCCGAAGCCGTTGAAGCGCGTGTTGGTCACCGTCGAATAGGCACCGACCCCGTGGAAGACGAGGAAGTCGCCCTCTTCCAGATCGGCGGGCAGCGGGATGTCCCCGGGCAGCCGGTCGACCGAATCGCAGGTCGGCCCGAAGACGATCCGCGCCACCGGCGAAGCTGTCCGCGGCTCGGCCCCGGGCGACATCGCCTCGACCCGCTCGACCATCCCGATGACCGGCATTTCGGCCAGGCTGCCATAGACGCCGTCATTCAGGAACACATGCGCCCCGTCGCGGATCGCCTTGACGCGGGCGGCGCTGGCGAAGGCGTCCGCCACCATCCCGCGCCCCGGCTCGCAGAGCAGCGCCGGGCGGTCGGCCCCGAAGGCCGCGTCGGCGGCCCGGCCGATGGTCGCGAAGATATCCTCGAGCGTCAGCACCCCGTCGGCCGTCCGGTGCGACGGGAAGCCCCCGCCGACGTTCAGCCGCGCGATCCGCACGCCCGCTTCCTTCGCGATCCAGGCCGCCTTGCCGATGAACTGCTCCCAGAGCGTCAGGTCGTTGACCTGCGTGCCGGGGTGGAAGGTGATCGAGGGCGTGAACCCGAACGCCGCCACTTCCCTCAGGATCGACACCGCCTCTTCCGCCGTCGCCCCGAACTTGGCGCCGAAGTTGTAGGCCGACCCCTTCACCGGCAGCTTGAAGCGGACCGACACCTCGGTCCCTTCGGGCGGCACGATCCCGGCCAGCTTCCTCAGCTCGGAATGGCTGTCCACCGAATACGACGTCACGCCGTGCTCGACCGCAAAGGCGATCTCGTGGCGCGCCCGCACCGGGTTGTTGAAGTGCATCGCGGCACCGGGGGCGAGCCGGCCGATCATCTCGATCTCATAGGGCGAGGCCACGTCGAAGCCGTTCACGCCCGCGGCGATCAGGTTCTGGATCACCATCTCGTCAGGGTTCGACTTCACCGCATAGGTCACCAGACCCGGGAATCCGTCGATAAAGCGCCGGGCCGTCGCCTGCAGCGCCGTGGGCGCAAAGAACAGGACCGGGTTGTCGGGCTGTTGCGTGCGGATGTATTCGCTGGGCGATGCCCAGATCGTCTTTGAAAGCCCCATCGGCTTGTTCCTTGTGCCAACAGAGCGCAGCCACCTCTTACCCCGGCAGAACGGGTCGGGAGACGCTTACGCGGTCTATCCAACCAGGCCAGGTGCGTATGAGCCGCCCTTTTCCTGTAGCGAAAAGTGTCCGCTATGTGGGGCACAGTTTCACCGATCAAAAGTGTAGATTTGTGGCGATGTTTCGTTAGAATGACGACGGACGCCGTCAAATTGCAAGTGTTGCCGAATGGACGAACTCGATCGCTCGATCCTCTCCCTTCTCGGGTCGGATGCCCGCATCTCGGTGGCCACGCTCGCCCGCCGTCTAAAGGTAGCGCGCTCCACCATCCAGGCGCGGCTGGAACGGCTCGAGACATCGGGCATCATCGCGGGCTACACCGTCAAGCTGGGCGAAGCCGCCCGCCAGGGCCGCATCCGGGCGACGGTCCTTCTGATGATCGAACCGCGTGCCCAGGCCAATGTCCTGACCCGCCTGAAGTCGATCGCCGAGGTCGAGCGGGTGCACACCACCTCGGGCCGCGTCGACCTGCTCCTGCAGGTCGCGGCCCCCTCGACCGCCGTTCTCGACCAGGTGCTCGACCAGATCGGCGAGATGACCGGGGTGCGGCAGAGCGAAAGCCTCATCCACCTCTCGACCAAGCTCGACCGCGCCGTCTGACTGCGTGATCCTGCCGCGCGCCGGCGCCTGAGCGGTTTCCCGCCGGCCGCGCGCGCTCCCGGCTTTGCCGTTGCCAAGCCATTCAGCCCCCGGCAGCCTTCGGGGGCGGGGCCACGAAGAGTCGCCCCCGCGCCCCGACAACCGCCTTCAGGAGGAGACCGGAGACATGGCCGACGATTTCCACGGATTGCCCTGCTGGTACGAGCTGTCCACCACCGACCCCGGCGCCGCCGAAGGTTTCTACGAAGGCGTCCTTGGCTGGGCATGGTCGAAGGCCGACCTGCCGGACTTCGACTACCGCATCGCCAGGGTCGGCGAAGCGATGGTCGCGGGCATGATGAAGGGCGAAGCCGGCGGTCCGCCCCCGATGTGGACAATCTACTACGCGGTCCGGGATATCGACGCGACCGTCGCCGCGATGGCCACGGACGGCGCGAAACCCATCGTGCCCCCGACCGACATCCCCGCGACCGGTCGCTTCTCGATCCTCCTCGACCCGCAAGGCGCCGCCTTCGGCCTTCTCCAGCCGCTTCCCGGCGGCTCGGGCGGCGCTTTCGACCAGCAGAAGACCGGCCATGGCAACTGGCACGAGCTGATGACCGGCGACGTGGCCGCCGCGCTCGCCTTCTACGGCCGCCACCTCGGCTGGACGGCGTCCAGCACGATGGACATGGGGCCGGGCGGCACCTACCAGCTTTTCGCCCGCGCCGGGCAGGACATCGGCGGCATGATGGCCTTGCAGCCGGGGATGCCGGTGCCCTTCTGGCTGCCCTATTTCGGCGCCGACGGCGTGGAAAAGGCGATGGCCGAAATCGCGGCCTCGGGCGGTGCGAACAAGATGGGCCCGCAGGAGGTGCCCGGCGGCGCCGTCATCGCCGTCGCCGCCGACCCCCAGGGCGCCGCCTTCGCCGTGGTCGGGCCGAAGTAGGCGCCGCGCTCCGGCGTTTGGCCGGCACGACCAAGCGGCGGAAGCTTCGCGAAGGCGCGAACCGGCGCCTCCCACCGGGCCCGTCCGCCCTTCCCCTCGCTTCCCCCGTTCGCTAAGGGGACCAGCAGGATAAGCGACGGACCCCACTCATGCCGATGGAACCGAAATACGACGCCGCCAGCGCCGAAGCCCGCATCGCGAAGCTGTGGGAGGACGCGAACGCCTTCGCCGCCGGGGCGAACGCGAAACCCGGGGCCCCCGCCTTCTCCATCGTCATCCCGCCGCCGAACGTCACCGGCGCGCTCCACATGGGGCACGCCTTCAACAACACGCTGCAGGATATCCTCACCCGCTGGCACCGGATGCGCGGCCACGACACGCTCTGGCAGCCGGGCACCGACCATGCCGGGATCGCCACGCAGATGGTGGTGGAGCGGGAGCTGGCAAAGTCCAACCGCCGCCGCACCGACTTCTCGCGGGACGAGTTCACCGCCCTCGTCTGGGAGCAGAAGGTCCGCTCGCGCGGGAACATCCGTGCCCAGCTCGAGCGCCTCGGCGCCTCCTGCGACTGGGGCCGCGAGGCCTTCACCATGTCCGGCGCCCCCGGCGCGCCCCCGGGCGAAGAAGGCAACTTCCACGACGCAGTGATCAGGGTCTTCGTCGATCTCTATCACAAAGGCCACATTTACCGGGGCAAACGCCTCGTCAACTGGGACCCGCATTTCGAAACCGCGATATCCGACCTCGAAGTCGAACAGACCGAGGTGGACGGCTTCATGTGGCACTTCAAATACCCGCTCGCCGGGGGCCAGACCTACCAATATGTCGAGAAGGACGAAGGCGGAAACGTCACCCTGCGCGAGCTCCGCGACTATATCTCCATCGCCACCACGCGCCCCGAAACCATGCTCGGCGACGGTGCTGTGGCAGTTCATCCGTCAGATGAACGTTACGCGCCAATCGTTGGCAAACTCTGCGAAATTCCCGTGGGGCCGAAGGAACACCGCCGGCTGATCCCGATCATCACCGACGACTATCCCGACCCGAATTTCGGGTCAGGCGCGGTCAAGATCACCGGCGCGCATGACTTCAACGACTACGGCGTGGCCGAACGGAACGGCATCCCGAAGTACCGGCTGATGGATACCAGGGCCCGGATGCGCGACGACGGCGCGCCCTACGCCGAGGCGGCGGCACAGGCGCAGGCCCTGTCGCGGGCCTGGCTGGTGAAAAAGGGCTACGTTCCGGCGGGCTTCGCCGAACAGCCCTTCGAGCCGTCCGAGGCCGAGATCGACGCGCTCAACCTCGTCCCCGACGACCTGCGCGGCCTCGACCGCTACGAGGCGCGCAAGCGCGTCGTCGAGGGGATCGTGGCCGAGGGGCTGGCCGTGACGACGCGGGCGGACGATCCGCGCCTGGGCAAACCGGCGGCCAAACCCCAACCCCGCCCCGGACTTGATCCGGGGCCCCTCTCCGACCCGGACGCGACGCCGGGCGAAGAGGTCCCGGGTCAAGCCCGGGACGGGGTCGAGATGGTCCCCCTCATCGAAGCCAAGAAGATCATGCAGCCCTTCGGCGACCGGTCCAAGACCGTAGTCGAACCCATGCTGACCGACCAGTGGTTCGTGGACACCGCCAAGATCGTCGGCCCCGCCCTCGACGCGGTGCGCCAGGGCCACACCCGCATCCTGCCCGAACAGCACGAAAAGACCTACTTCCACTGGCTCGAGAACATCGAACCCTGGTGCATCAGCCGCCAGCTCTGGTGGGGCCACCAGATCCCGGTCTGGTACGGGCTCGACCTGCATGCGGTCGCCTTCACCGATGACGAAGGCGACGAGGCGCTCGACGAGGTCGAACTGATGCGCCTCCTGGCCGAGACCGATTTTTTGGGCCAGGGCGACCGGCACCACTGCGCCGAAAGCGCCGCCGCCGTTGCCGAAGCCTTCCGCGACGACCTCGCGGGCCTGCCCCATCCGCTCCACGTCTCCCGCGTGGCCGAGGTTGCCGACAAGGCGGCGGCGATCGACACCCTCGCAAGGTCGCTGGCCGACTACGCGGTCGCCCAGGACCCGACGCACCTCGTCTATCCCGTCTGGCGCGACCCCGATGTCCTCGACACCTGGTTCTCCTCCGGCCTCTGGCCCATCGGCACCCTCGGCTGGCCCGCCGACACACCCGAACTGAAACGCTACTACCCGACCTCCGTCCTCGTCACCGGCTTCGACATCATCTTCTTCTGGGTCGCCCGGATGATGATGATGCAGCTCGCCGTCCTCGATTCGTCGCTGCCCATTGAACGGCGGATTCCCTTCAGAACCGTCTATGTCCATGCCCTCGTCCGCGACGAGAAGGGCAAGAAGATGTCGAAGTCGCTCGGCAACGTCCTCGACCCGCTCGACCTCATCGACGAATTCGGCGCCGACGCGGTGCGCTTCACGCTGGCCGCGATGGCCGCGATGGGGCGCGACCTGAAGCTGTCGAAAGACCGCATCGCCGGCTACCGGAACTTCACCACGAAGATCTGGAACGCCTTCCGCTTCGCCGAGATGAACGGGGTGTTCGACGCAGTTGCGCAAACGGGCCGTAGCTACGCGCGTAGCTACGCAAGTACTACGGATGTACTACGGGAAAACGACGCGAAAAATACGGTCAACCGCTGGATCATCGGCGAGGTCGCCCGCACCCGCGCCGCGGTGGACGAGGCGCTCGACGCCTTCCGCTTCAACGACGCCGCGAACGCCCTTTACGCCTTCGTCTGGGGCCGCGTCTGCGACTGGTACGTGGAGTTCGCCAAGCCGCTCTTTGCCCCGGAAACCCCTGAAATCGCTCGGGAAACCCGCGAAACGATGAGCTTCGTGCTGGACCAGTGCCTGATCCTTCTGCACCCTTTCATGCCCTTCCTGACCGAAGATCTCTGGGGCGCGACGGGCCGGCGCGACAAGCTCCTCGTCCACGCCGACTGGCCCGACTACGGCGCTGAAATCATTGACGAACCTGCCGACCGAGAACTCACCTGGGTGATCGCCCTGATCGAGGAAATCCGCTCCGCCCGCGCCCAGATGCGGGTCCCGGTGGGCCTGAAGCTCCCCCTCGTCCAGGTCTCGCTCGACGAGGCAGGCCAGACCGCGCTTTCCCGCAACCGCACCATCATCGACCGCCTCGCCCGCATCGACGGCATCGCCGAGGGCCCCGCCGCGAAAGGCTCCCTCACGATCCCGGTCGAGGGCGGCCTCTTCGCCCTGCCGCTCGCCGGCGTCATCGACATCGCCGCCGAAAAAGCGCGCCTTTCCAAGACGTTGGAGAAGCTCGACAAGGACATTGCGGGGCTTGGGGGCCGCCTGAGCAACCCCAGGTTCGTCGCCTCCGCCCCCGAGGAGGTGGTCGAGGACACCCGCGAACAGCTCGCCCAGGCCGAAGCGGAAGCCGCCAAACTCCGCGCCGCCCTGGCGCGGCTGGCCGGGGCCGGGTGAGCGCAGCCCTCATCGTTCACGCGCTGTAAAGGTGCGGGCGCGATCCTTGTGCCCTGCCCTTTCGGCTCGGCTCAAATATCCCGGGGGGAATCGCCCAAAGGCGATGGGGGGCAGAGCCCCCCTTTTCCTACTCCGCCGCCATCCCTTCGGTGAACTGCAGCCGCGCCAGCCGCGCATAAAGCCCGCCCGCCGCGACCAGCTCGTCGTGCCTGCCTTCGGCGACGATCCGGCCCGCGTCGAGCACCACGATCCGGTCGGCCTTCTTCACCGTCGCGAGGCGATGCGCCACGATCAGCGTCGTGCGTCCCTCGGACAGCCGCTCCACCGCCGCCTGCACCGCCCGCTCACTCTCGGCGTCGAGCGCGCTCGTCGCCTCGTCCAAAAGCATCACCGGCGCATCGCGCAGAATGGCGCGGGCGATGGCGATGCGCTGCTTCTGGCCGCCCGAAAGCATCACCCCGCGCTCGCCCACGAACGTGTCGTAACCCTCTGGCAAGGCTGACAGAAACCCGTGCGCTGCGGCAGCTTTCGCAGCCTCCTCGACCTCGGCATCGCTCGCCTCCGGCCGCCCGAAGCGGATGTTCTCGCGCGCGCTCGCGGCAAAGATCGCCGGGTCCTGCGGCACCATCGCGATGGCCCGTCGGAAGTCATCGCGCGCCATCTCGCGCAAGTCGATGCCGTCCAGCGTCACCCGCCCCGCATCCGGGTCCCAGAAACGCTGGATCAGCTGGATCGCCGTCGTCTTGCCGGCGCCCGAAGGCCCGACCAGCGCCACCGTCTCGCCCGGCCGCACCGCCAGATTCAGCCCTTCAAGCGCCGCGACACCCGGCCGCGAAGGATAGCGGAACGACACGCCCTCGAAGGCGATGGCCCCCCTCGCCGGACGCGGCAGCGGCCTCGGGCGGGCCGGATCGCGGACCGCATCGTCAGCGGCCAGAAGCTCGGTCAGCCGCTCGGTCGCGCCTGCCGCACGCTGCATCTCGCCCCAGATTTCCGACAGCGCGCCAACCGCTCCGGCCACCATCACCGCATAGATCACGAACTGCACCAGCTCGCCGGGGCTCATCGTCCCCGACCGCACGTCATGCGCACCGATCCAGAGCACCCCCACCACCCCGGAAAAGACCAGGAAAATCACGATCATCGTCATCACCGACCGGGTTCCGATCCGGGTCAGCGCCGAGGCATAGGACCTCTCCGTCATCTCGCCGAACGCCCGGCGGCTTTCGGTTTCGTGGGTGAAGGCCTGCACCGTCTGCACCGACAGCAGCGTTTCGGAGGCATTCCCGGACGATGCCGCGATCCAGTCCTGGTTCTCGCGCGAGAGTTTGCGCAGCCGTCGGCCCAGCACCACGATGGGCACGATCACGGCGGGCACGATCAGCAGGACCAGCGCCGTGAGCTTCCACGACGTCAGCATCAGAAGCGCCAGCCCGCCCGCCAAAATCAGCAGGTTGCGCAGCGCCACCGAAACCGAAGACCCGATCACCGACAGGACCAGCGTGGTGTCGGTGGTGATGCGGCTCAGCACCTCGCCGGTCAGCACCTTCTCGAAGAAAGCCGGCGACATGCCGATCACCCGGTCGAAGACGGCACGGCGGATGTCGGCCACCACCCGCTCGCCCAGCCGGGTGACAAGGTAATAGCGCAGGCCCGTCCCGACCGAGAGCACGGCGGCGATGGCAAGCGCCGCCGCGAAATAGCTGTCGAGCAGGTTGGACCCGTCGCGGAAACCGTCGATCACCCGCCTGACCGCCAGCGGCAACGCCAGGCTGACCCCGGCGGTGACCACCAGCGCCAGCCCGGCAAGGGCGACAAGACCCCGGTAGGGCCAGAGGAACGGCCACAGACTGGCCAGCGCGCCCACCCTGCGCGACGCCGCGCGGTCGGCATCGGTTACCCCTGCGGCGGGCGCCACCGGGGCCCGGGTCGGGTCAGGGGCGGCGGGCGGCGGGGAAACTTGAGCACTCTGCGGCATGGGGCCTCGCTGCGGATCGGCCGGATGTAGGACGAAAGCGGCAGGCAGGGCAAGCCGCGCAGTCCGCGTGCGTCAATGTGGCCGGGCCTTGGGGCCGATGCGCGCTGCCCGGGGCGGACCCCGGATGGCCGCCATGCGGGACAGCCGGCAGCCCGCGCGGTTGCCGGGGGCCGGCCTGGCGTCTAGGGTCCCGGCATGTTCCACGTCCGCCGCCCGCGATGCTGAACCTGCCGCGCCTCGCTTCCCCGAGGGCGGTGGTCGTCCTGGCCATTCTCGCCCTGGCCCTCGCCACCGTCCGGCCGAACCCCGAACGCTACGGCGACCGTCTCCAGGTCGCGCTGCCCCTGCTGGCGCTCGGCTGCTCGGCGGTGACAGGCGGCGCGGGCGAATTCGCCCTGCGCTATGCCGGCATGTTCCTGACCGTGCACGGCCTGAAGGGCGGCCTTGGCCAGACTGCCATCAACGAACGCCCCAACGGCGGCTACCGGGGCATGCCCTCGGCTCACACTTCGACCGCTGTGCTGGGGGCGAGCGCGCTGGTCCACGACTGCCTCAGGGGCAGCCCGCTGGCGCAGGGCGCCGTGCTGGTCGCGGCCGGGTTCACCGGCGCCTCGCGGATCGGGGCGGGGGCGCATGACATCTGGCAGGTGCTGATCGGCGCGCTGATCGGCTGGGCCTGGGACCGCGCGCTCCGCCGCCCGTCGCGGGCGCGCGACACCGTCCGATCGGCGCTGGTGGCGATCTGGCGCACCGCGGCCCGGACCTGCGCGAACGCGCTTTCGCGGGCGGCGCGCGGCTATTCGGCCTTTCTCAGAAGAATCCGGAACTGAAGCGCCCGGCCCGAGCCGAGATTGGTGCCCTCGACCTTCCCCGCCCCTTCGAACCCCACCCCCAGGATTTTAGCGCGCGCGTCGAACTCCGCCGCCTGGCGCGCCTCGACAATGACGACCGCACAGGGTGCCGCCGCCGCCCGCTCGGCCGCCTCCGCACCGGGCGCAAAAATCACATCGCGGCCCAGCATGAAGACCGCCGAGGGTTCCGAGTAGCCCGACAGGATCACAACCGGCGCCCCGCAGGGCGAAAGCCGCGCCAGCGCCGGGGACAGCGCGTCCCGCAGCCCGGCCGAGGGCCAGAGCGCCGGCACCCGGGCCAGCGTCGGGTAAAGGCCCAGCGAAAGCGCGAAGGCAAGCGGCAGGGTCAGGACCAGCGCCGCCGCCCCGGCACCCGACCGGCCCGCGCGCCAGAAAAGGGCCGAGACTCCCCCGAGCAGGACAAGCGACAGGATCGAAAACACCGGAAACGGCCCGCCATAGGCGACCGAGGCGATGCCCATCGCGGCCACCGCGCCGACCGGCGGCACCAGAAGCAGCGCGCCCGCGATCCGCCGCCACACCCGGCCCAGCGGTTCGGCCGTCGCGGCCCAGCCGACCGCCGCAAGGATCGCCAGCGCCGGATAGACCGGCAGCACATAGTGCACGAGCTTCGTCGCGACCGCCTCGAAGATCAGCCAGGTCGGCAGGGCCCAGGCCAGACAGAAGCCGAAGGCTGCGGTCTTGCGCGCCCCGGCGATCGCCGGAAGCGCCAGAGCGAAGGGCAGCGCGGCGGGCCAGAAGGTCAGCCAGAACGCGGCCAGGTAACTGCCCGGCGGCGCGCCGTGGCTCTCCTGACCCTCGGCCACCTTGCCGATCAGATCGCGCCCCAGCGAGGCTCCCCAGAACTCCCATCCGGTGCGGAACGTGATCGCCAGATACCAGGGCAGAACGATCGCCAACGCCAGGCCCAGTCCCGCTGGCGACCAGATCGGCCGCAGCCATCCCGCGCCCCGCCGCTGCAGGGCGAGCCCGGCGAGCGCAAGACCCACCACCATCGGCCCGATCGGCCCCTTGATCAGGATCGAAAGACCAAGCGCCGCCCAGAAACCCAAGGCCGCCCCGCGCCCAAGGCCCTCGCCCATCCAGACCCGGGCCGCCGGCGCCATCATGGCCAGCACCGTCGCCAGCAGCACCGCGTCGGTCTTGGCCAGCCGCGCCTCGGCCCCGAGCAGGAAGGTCCCGGCCATCAGAAGACCCGCGAAGGCGCCCGCCTCGGCCCCGGCAAGGGTCGTGCCGATCCGCAGCGTCAGGAGCACGGCGGCGACCGCTCCGAGAAGCGATACGGCGCGGTAGGTGACGATGTTCGCCGCGCCCTCACCGCCCGTCGCCGCCACGGCAAGCGCCTGCATCCAGTAGATGCCGACAGGCTTCTTGTGGCGCGGCGCGTCGTGCAGGCGGATGTCGACCAGGTCGCCGCTCTCCGCCATCTGCCGCGAGGACTGGGCAAAGGACGCCTCGTCCCGGTCTACCGGGGGCAGGCTGGTGAACCCCGGCAGGAACAGCGCGACCGAAACGGCCGCAAGAACGGCCGCGACCACCGCCCGGGGGCCTCCCGCCCAGGCCCTTATCGCCTTGTCGGTGGCAGCAAGCCAGCCGCGTGGTTCCAGCTTTTCCACGGCTTCCGAAACTCCTGGCCCGTCCGGAGCACCGCGCGCACCCCGCCGCCCGGATTAGGCGACGTGGCCCTGCCGGACAAGCCACCACGCCCGGTTCGCCGCACGGGCGGCGGCCGGACCGGCGCCGTTGGCGTGCGCAGGCGGGTCGAAGCAAAGGCGGCTGGAGCGGGCGGCGGGAATCGAACCCGCGTCTTTAGCTTGGAAGGCTAAGGTCTTACCACTACACAACGCCCGCAGTCCCGCGCAGGTATGCCATCGGCCCGCTTCCGTCAAGTCGGCCGGCCGGCGCCGCCGTGCCGGACCGGCGGCACGGGGGCGGGCCGTGGCGGGCCGTGGCGGGCCGGTCAGAGGTACGGCGCGATCAGGCTCAGGTCGGCCTCGCCCAGCCGGTCGGAGGCGGAGTTCTTCTGGTGCCAGTAGGGATACTGCAGCCACGGCTGGCTGACCTTGTCCAGCTTTGCCCGCTCCTCCGCCGTCAGCTTCAGCCCGGCTGCGGCCAGGTTGTCGCGGAACTGCGCCTCGGTCCGGCCCCCGATGATCACCGAGGTCACGCCCTTGCGGCCCAGAAGCCAGGCCAGCGCCACCTGCGCCGCCGATACATCGCGCGCCTCGGCCACCCCGACCAGGGCCTCGACGATCCGCCACAACCTGTCCTCGTCGCGGATCGGCGGCTCCGTCCAGCCAGCAAACTGGCGCGTCCCCTCCGGCGCCGCCTTGTTGCGGCGGTGCTTGCCCGAAAGCAGGCCCCCCGCAAGCGGACTCCAGACGAGAATGCCGAGGCCCTGGTCGATGCTGATGGGAATCAGCTCGTTCTCGGCATCCCGGCTTTCCAGGGTGTAGTGGATCTGCTGGCTGACGAACCGCTGAGACCTGCGGTGCTCGGCCGCGCCCAACGCCTTCATGATGTGCCAGCCCGCATAGTTCGAACAGCCGATGTAGCGGACCTTGCCCTGCCGCACCATCGTGTCGAGCGCCTCCATCGTCTCGTCGACCGGCGTCATCCCGTCCCACTCGTGGACCTGATACAGGTCGATCACATCCGTCTTCATCCGCCTCAGGCTCGCCTCGCAGGCGGCGATCAGGTGCTGGCGCGAAAGACCCCGGTCGTTCGGACCCTCACCCATAGGAAACCGTGCCTTGGTGGCGATCAGAACGCCCTTCTTGCGGGGCCCCCCGATGATCTCGCCGAGGATTTCCTCGCAGACACCAGCCGAGTAGGCGTCGGCGGTGTCGACCATGTTCACCCCGGCGTCCAGGCAGATGTCGACAAGGCGGCGCGCGTCGGAGACCCCGAGATCGCCCGTCATCTTGGCCCAGCCGACCCCGCCGAAAGTCATCGTGCCCATGGTGATCGTCGAAACCTTCAGGCCGGATCGGCCGAGCTGCCGGTATTCCATCTGTATTCCTCCCTCTCGGGCTGCGACGGCACTGCGCACACCGCCCCACCCGGTTGTTCTGGGCATCACCTATCCCCAGGTCAATGCCGGCGTCACCTCTCCGACGGACAGAGCGCGGCCCCGAAGGACCACCCTCGGCCAGCCAGGCCCGACTCTTTCAGCCCGCCCTTTGCAGCGCCGTCCGCAGCAAGGCGACATTCCCCGGCTGCGCCGCAAGCCCGCCCGACTCGATCGCGAGCCCCAGTTCGACGACCTTGCGGTTGACGGGCGCATGCTGGCCATGCGCGGCAAGGATGTCCACGACCCAGCCGTTGACCTCGCGCACTTCCGCCCGCCGGCCCTTGCGCCAGTCCTGCAGCGAGGTCGTCAGCGTGTCCTCGCGCGAATAGGTCGTCAGGACGCGTTCGAAAATCTGGTCCACATAGCGCTCGGGATGATTGCTCATCACCGGCGGCATCCCGATGATCGGCATGATCGTCGCGCCATCGGCCAGCGCGGCCCGCATCGCCTCGTAGCCTGCTTCGCGCATCACCTCCAGCATCCCCGGCGCGCGGGCGGCAGCGTTCAGTTCGGTGTCGACGATGGCCGAGGGGATCAGTTCGGCGGCGTTCACCACCAGTTTCATCCACTTGGCCGAGTGGATGTCGTCGACCACCTCGACCGTGCCAGAATGGCGCAGGAGATTGGCGACCGCCTCGACCCGGGGCTGGGTCGCTGGGTCGAGCGCGCCCATCGCGAACCAGCTCTCGTCATGATCGTTCTGCCGCGTGGTCTCGCCCGGGGTCCACATGTTCGACGCGATCTCGATCACCGCCCCGACCGTGCGCTCGCGGCCGACGATCGCGGCGATGTCGAGATGCGTCATGCCGTTCTGAAGCCCGACCAGCAGCCCGTCGGGTGCAAGAACCGGCTTGATCAACTCGCAGGCCCAGCGCGTGTCATAGGCCTTGACGACAAGGAAGACGACGTCGAAGGGCTCTTTCACCTCGGCCACCTGACACAGGTGCAGCGCCTTCAGCGGCGGGGTCTTGAGTGTGCGGTTGGGCAGGTTGACCGTCAGTCCGGTCGTGCGCATCGCCTCGACATGCGGGGGCCACTGGTCGATGAAGGTCACGTCGAGCCTGGCCAGCGCGAAGTCGGCTGCGATCGAGGCGCCCTGCGCGCCGGTGCCCAGAAAGGCGATCCGGGGCCCTGGTTGGGTCTGGGTGGTCATGAATGCCCTTCCTCGGCGGTCAGCAGAAGCTCGTCCGGGTCGGCGAAGAGCGCCCGGTAGCGTACCAGAAAGCGCGCGGCGTCGGCGCCGTTCACCACCCGGTGGTCATAGGTAAGGCTGAGCGGCACCATCGGCCGCGGCACGAACGCGGCGCCGTCCCAGACGGGGCGGATTTCGGTGCGAGTGATGCCCAGGATGGCGACTTCGGGCGGGTTGACGAGGGGCGTGAAGCCCTCGCCCCCGATTCCGCCGAGGTTCGAGATCGACATCGAGGCGCCACCGAGCTCGGCGGGCCTGATCCTGCGGCCCTGCGCGCGTTTGGCAAGGTCGGCAACCTCGTCTGCGATCTCGCCGGCGCGCTTGCGGTCGGCGTTCCGGACCACCGGCACCATCAGGCCGTGGCCCGTATCCACCGCAATGCCGATGTGCACGTAGTCCTTCAGAATCAGCGCATCGCCACCGGGCGTCAGCGAGGCGTTGAAGCGCGGAAACTCCCTCAGCACCCGGGCAAGGACGGCGATGTGGAAGGCCAGCGCGGTAAGCCTGACGCCACTTTCGCGGAGCGCGGCGCGGGTCGTCTCGATCCGGGTCGCGTCGGCGCTGTCGTGATGGGTGACCGTCGGAATCGCGGCGGCAACTGAGAGATTTGCGGTGGAGAGCCGGGCGAATTTCGAAAGGGGTTCGCGGCGCACGGGCCCCCATTGCGCGTGATCCACGTCCCAGGCCGAAGGGGCCGGGCCTGAAGCGACAGGAGTTGCCGATCCGCCCGCCGCAGCAAGTACATCCTCGCGCGTCACGCTCGCCCGGCCGAGACGCGCCGCCAGCGCTTCCAGGTCCACGCCGAGGGTCCCGGCGAGGTGGCGGATCGACGGACTGGCGGCGACCCCGGACATCGTTTCGGTCAGATCAGTTGCCGAACGGGGTCTTCGATCCGCGCGGCCAACTCGTCAAGCCAGGCGGCGGCCGCAGGAAAGGCAAGTGCGGTCTCGGCGAAAGCGAGCGTCAACATAACCGCGTTTCCGTCACGGCCGATGCTGAGCGACAGGCCGGGGCCTTCCGCGGCGAAGCCGGTGAGCCGCGTGGCGGACAAATCTGCCAGCAGCAACTCCTCGCCCCCCTCAGCGCCCGCCGAATCCCGCGTTCCGTCGCGCCGCAACAGAGTGACCGACAGCGGCGTATCCCCGAACACCGCCCGCCACGCCCCGAAAGCGAAGGCCGCGAAAAGGCGCGCCCGGTCGGTTTCGGGGGCAGCCTTGGCCAGCAACGCGTCGAGCGCCGTGAAATCGGCCCGCGCGGTCAGCACCGAACGCCGCCCCGCCTGAGGTATCGGCAGATGATCGAGGTCCGCGACGTGAAAAGGCTGCTGATGCCCGGCGGCGGCCAACCGCGACAGATCGAGCCCACGATCGGCGGCCAGACGGCGCGCCTTCGGCGAGGCGAGAATGCGTCCGCCTTGGCGCTCCTGGGAGAGGGCGGGCGCCGGAGCCGGCCGCGCGGGCTTTGGTTCCGCACGAGGCGGCGGCGGAACGGCGGCTCCGGAAGGGACATCCTCCTGCGCCTGCGCCTGCGCCTGCGCCTGCGCCTGCGCGGGCGGGGACGGCCCGGCTTGCACGTCGGCGCCCGCCTTCACGACGGATGCCTCGACATCGACCGCTGCCGCGACGATTCGTGCGATCACCTCGCCCACCGGCACCTCTGTCCCCGCCAAAGCGGCCACCGCCGAGAGGAACCCCCCGGCCTGCGCTTCGACCTCGACGGTCGCCTTGTCGGTCTCGACCTCGAAGAGCGCTTCGCCCTTCGTCACCGGATCGCCCGGCGCCTTCAGCCACCTGACGATCAGCCCAGTATCCTGCGCCATCCCGAGCGCCGGCATGATAACGTCATGCGACATCGCCGGCCTTTCCCCTGACCAGCGCGGCCGCCTTCGCCGCAACCGCTTCGGGCGTCGGTACGGTCAGGTCCTCGAGCGCGGGCGAGAAAGGCACGGGTACGTCCATCGCCCCCATCCGGCCGACTGGTGCGTCCAGGTGGTAGAATGCCTTCTCGGCGATCCTTGCCGCGATTTCAGCCGTCACGCCGTAGTTCTGGTGCCCTTCGTCCACGACCAGCGCACGCGAGGTCTTGCGGACCGAGGCAAGGATCGTCGCCTCGTCCAATGGCACGATGGTACGCGGGTCGATGACTTCTGCCGAAATCCCCTGCCCGGCGAGCAGATCCGCAGCCCTTCGACAGACGCCCACCATCGAGGATGTTCCGACCAGCGTGATGTCCGTCCCCGCGCGCAGCACCGCAGCCTGTCCGAAGGGGATGAGGTATTCCTCTTCCGGGACCGGGGCCTTTTCGTTGTACATCATCTTGTCGTGAAAGATGACGACCGGGTTGTCGTCGCGGATCGCGGACTTGAGCAGCCCCTTGGCCTCGTAAGCCGACGACGGCAGCGCTACCTTCAGCCCCGGGATGTGGGCGACCAACGCGTGCAGCGATTGGCTGTGCTGGGCGGCGGACCGGCGGGTGGCGCCGAGGTTGGTGTGCACGACCAGAGGCACCTTCAGCTTGCCCCCCGACATGTAGTGAGCTTTGGCTGCCTGATTGCAGAGCTGGTCCATGACCAGGAACAGGAAGTCCCCGAACATCAGGTCGACGACGGGGCGCATCCCCGTCATCGCTGCGCCCACCGCGATGCCCATGAAGCCGGGTTCGGCGATCGGTGTGTCGATCACCCGGGCCTTGCCGAATTCGCCCAGGAGCCCCGCGAAAAACTTGAACGGATGTCCCGCCCCGGCCACGTCCTCGCCCATCAGGAACACCGCTGGGTCGCGACGCATCTCTTCGAACATCGCCTCGTTGATCGCCTCGCGCAGCGTGATCTCACGCATGGGGAGCCTCCGCGAAGACATGTGTGCGCACCTGGGCCGGTTCCGGGAAGGGCGCGGCGAGAGCATAGCCGACGGCCTCGTCAGCCTCTTTCGCCACCGCCTCGCGGATAGCGGCCATTTCAGCCTCGGACGCGACCCCTTCCCGCGCCAGCCAGGCCCCGAAGTTGGCGATCGGGTCGCGGGTGGCCTTCCACTCTTCTTCCTCGGCCTTCGGGCGGTAGTATTCGCGGTTGATGTCGCCGACGTGGTGGCCCTGATAGCGGTAGGTTTCGAGTTCAACGAAGAACGGCCCTTCGCCCTTGCGCGCCCGCTCGACCAGTCGGCTGGCCAAAGCGTTCACGGCGAGCACATCCTGTCCGTCCACCTTGTGCGCCTCGATTCCCATCGCCTCGGGCCGCGCGGTCAGCGACCCGGCGGCGATGGCTGCGGTGGGGGTGTATTCGGAATAGCCATTGTTCTCGCAGGCATAGATCACCGGCAGCTTCCAGAGCGCGGCCATGTTCATTGTCTCGTACAAGAGCCCCTGCGCCGTCGCGCCGTCGCCGAAAAAGCAGACCGTCACCTCGTCGGTCCCGCGCAGCTTCGCCGACAGCGCCGCGCCCGTGGCGATCCCGGCCGAGCCGCCGACGATGGCGTTGGCGCCAAGGTTGCCGTTCGCCTGGTCGGCAATGTGCATGGACCCGCCCTTGCCGCCGCAATAGCCCTCGGCTTTACCCAGAAGCTCGCAGAACATCCGGCGAAACTCGGCCCCCTTGGCAACGCAGTGGCCGTGGCCGCGGTGGGTCGAGGTGATCTTGTCGGTGACTGTCAGCGCCTCGCATATGCCGACTGCCACGGCTTCCTCGCCCGAATACATGTGGGTCAGGCCCGGCATCTTCGCTTCGAGATAGAGGCGGTTCGCGCAGTCTTCGAAGGTCCGGATGCGGACCATCTGGCGGTACATCCGCAGATAGTCCCCGGCATTGCGCTTCGGCGCTTCGGAAATCATCGCGGTTCCCTTCCCGGCGAGCCTGGCGGTCATGGCTTGCCCACCCCGGCCAGATCAGCCGTCATCTCGGCGTACTTGAAGAAGTCCGCCTCACCGTCGCCTCGCGCGATCATCGCGGCCCAACCCTCGCGCACCTGTGCGGCAAGCGGCATCGGCGTCGCCGAGGCATGGGCAGCGGACAGGACCAAATCGAAATCCTTTGCCATCATCCGTGCCGCGAAGGCAGGCGGGTAGTCGCGGCGCTTCAGCATGTCGAGCTTGTAGCCGACCAGCGGCGAAGCGACGGCCGAGGCCCCGATCACGTCCAGCATCGTCACCCGGTCAAGCCCGTGCTTCGCGCCAAGCGTCAGCGCCTCGCCCATCATCGCGGCGGTCACGCCGACCATCATGTTCAGAGCCAGCTTCAGGACGCGCGCTTCGCAGCCTTCGCCGACATGGAACTGCCGGGCGCTGAGGTGCTGCAGCAGGGGAAGGACGCTCTGGTAGGTGTCGCTCGAACCCGAGGCCAGGACGGTCAGCTTCGCCGCCTCGGCGAAGGCGACGGACCCGGAGACCGGAGCGCGGATGTATCCCAGTCCGCGTTCCGCCGTCGCCGCCGCGATCTCGGCCGAGATTGCAGGCGAGACGGTGCTCATCTCAACCAGCGTCGCGCCCCGATCCATCCCGGCGATCACGCCGCCGTCGCCCAGCAGCGTCTCCCTGAGGGACACATCGTCGGACAGGATCGCGAAGACGACCTCGGCCAGTTTGGCCGCATCCGCCGCCGACCCGGCAACCGCCGCGCCCGACGCGCGAAGCCTCCCGGCCTTGCCCGCGCTGCGGTTCCAGACCGTCACGGCGTGGCCTGCCGCCACTAGGTGCCGCGCCATCGGCTCGCCCATCCGGCCAAGCCCGATCCATCCGATTCGGGCCATGGCCCGCTACTCGTCCCAGGTGTTGCCGAAGCGCGGCTCTCGTGTGTCCACGCCTTTCGGGAACACCCGGTGGTTGTTGTAGTGGCTTTCCCCGTGCCGGACGCCCGGTAGCATCCCGTGACCTGTCCAATACTCGCGTCCGCAAACCAGAAGATCCTCGGCGGGGAACTTGCTGATGACCTCGCAGCCAGTCTTGGTCACCACCATCTCTTCCTCGATCCGCGCGGCATGGTGGCTGCCCTTGGCGGGCCAAAAGGTCTCGAGTGCGAAGACCATGCCTTCCTGGATCACCTCGGGGTGGTCGATCGACACCATCCGGCTGATCACCGGGCGTTCCCAGATCGCCAGCCCGATCCCGTGCCCGTATTGCAGCCCGAAGGCCGACTCCTCGTTCGGGAAACCGAACTCGGTGGCCTTCGGCCAAACCGAGGCGACTTCACCCGTGGTGACGCCCGGCTTGATCAGCGCGATGGCCTGGTCGAGGTAGTCGCGGCAGCGCTTGTAGGCATCCATCATCTCGCGGCTGGCGCTGCCCACCGCGAAGGTGCGGTAGTAGCAGGTCCGGTAGCCCATATAGCTGTGCAGGATGTCGAAATAGGCGGGGTCGCCCGGCCGGTGCGCACGGTCCGAGAAGATGTGCGGATGTGGCGCGCAGCGTTCGCCCGAAATGGCGTTGACGCCTTCGACGTATTCCGAGCCGTTGTCGTACAGGAACTTCGCGGCCAGACCGACCAGCTCGTTCTCCTTCACGCCCGGGCGGAGGTGGCGGTAAATCTCGTCATAGACGGCATCGACCATCCCCGCCGCATGGGCCAGAAGGCTGATTTCGTCGCGGGTCTTGATGACGCGGGCGTCCTGCATCAGGGCCTGCCCGTCGACCACCTTCACGCCGCGTGCCTGCAACGCAAACATGATCGGCGGTTCGACCAGATCGACGCCGACCGGCTCGTTCATCAACCCGTGCTTCTCCAGTTCGCGCACGATCTTGTCGGCGGTCTCTTCGGCGCGCCCCATATTCGGGGTCATTGCGCCCCGCAGCAGCGGGATGCCCGCCCGCGACCGCTCGTCGCCGCCCATCCAGGGCGCGTACAGCGCGTGATGCTTTGCGGCCGACCCGAAATCCCACAGGATCGGCTCGGCTCCCTGCGGCAGCAGCGTCCAGCGCGACACCTTGTCCTGCGCCCAGGTGCCGATGTTGGTCGAGGTGATGTAGCGGACGTTGGTCATGTCGAAGCACAAAAGCGCGCCCATCTCGGAGGCCGCGAGCTTCGCCTTCACCCGGTCGAGCCGTTCGGTACGGAGGCGGTCGAAGTTGACCCTTTCTTCCCAGTCGACAGCCATCGTCCCGTGTGTCGCTATCGACATGAGCACTCTCCCTGTGCAGCAACCCGGACCTGCCGGGCGCTCTTGCGCGTGCCGCCGTAGGCGCAGACGGGCGCACGGGACACGGCAATTTTCTGGGTATCACCGGCCAGCCCCGGCGGGACGGTCAATTTATCCAGTTCGGACGGATCGGCGTGAGACTTCATCTGGCCTTGGGCGACCACAGAGCGTCCGGCGCGTCATCCAGGATCGCCAGCCCTGTCGGGTAGCTCACCAGTTCCAGCTGCATCCCCCAGGGCGCAAGGAAATAGACCCAGGACAGCCGCTTCGTAGGCCCGCCCTCCAATGTCATCACATCGCCCTGCACAGCCACGCCCTGCGACTTCAGGTAGGCCACAGCCGCGTGGATGTCGGCGACATAGAAGCCGAGGTGATGGCCGCCCACGTCGCTGTTCTTCGGCGGCACCAATGACATACCCTCAAGCTCGTACTCGAAAAGCTCGAAGTTCGACCCGTTGCCGCAGCGGAACATCCTCAGCGACCGGATCACCGCGCGCGGATGCACGCCCAGTTGGCGCGCCATCCAGTCGTCATCCGCCCTGAACGGCCCGACCTCGTAGGCAAAAGTGCAGCCGATGACCTCGGTGAAGAACCGTGTCGCCGCCTCGATGTCGGGCACCGTGAAGCCGACGTGATCGGTGCCCGCAAGCCCCGGCAGCCCGCTCATCTTTTCGTCACCGGGTCGCAGATCATCGTCATCAGCCGCAGCTTCTGCAGCTCGAAGACCTTGTCCTTGACCGTCGCGAAGGCCTTCAGGTGCGGCAGCTCCATGTGCTTGTCCCATTCTCCCCGGTCGGTCCAGTTTTCGTAGAACGTGAACTCGGCCGGGTCGTCGTCGTCCTGGTGCAGCCAGTATTCGACGCAGCCCGGTTCCTTCCGGGTCGGTTCGATCAGGCCGGTCAGGAAGGCCTTCGTCGCCTCGATCTGGCCATTGAGCGCGCGCAGGTGCGCAATCACCGTCAGTTGCTGTGCCATTTCATCGCTCCTCCCATCCCTGTTGCTCGTTCGCCGCGCGCGCCGTCAGGTTCGCACGACGATCTTCAGGTTGTTTCCCGACGGATCGAGCAGTGCCTCGAACCCCTTGGACACCACATCTGCCACGTCGATCCGCGAAGTGATGACCTTTTCGACGGGGAACGCGCCCGACGCGATCAGCCGAGCGATCCGCGGCCAGACCTGAACCGGATAGCACCACGTCGCTTCCAGCGTGATGTCCTTCAGCGCCCAGAGCATCGCGTCGATGCTCGTCCGCTTCAGGTGAAGCCCCGTCTGCACCACCCTGCCCTGGCGCCTGACCGCTTCGGCACAGGCGTTGAGCGAGGCTTCGAGCCCGACGCATTCCAGCGCCACATCGACGCCGACGCCCTCTTCGGTCAGGTCGCGGACAACCTCCTGCAGGTCCTCGGTCAGCGGGTCGACGGTGACAGCATAAGGCGCGATCTCGCTGACGATCTTCCGCCGGTTCGGGTTCGGCTCCGACACGATCACCAGCGCCGCCCCCGCCGCCTTCGCGGCCAGCACCGTCAGCGCCCCGATCGGGCCCGCGCCGGATACCAGCACGGTCGATCCTGCCTGCACGCCGCCCCGGTCCACGCCGTACATGGCGACGGCTGCGGGCTCGATCATCGCGCCCTGTTCGTCGGTCAGATTGTCGGGGATCGGCTGGGCATTGTAGTCCTTGATCACCGCCTGTTCGGCCATCCCGCCCCAGGCCCAGGACAACCCGACGCAGCCCATCTTCGGCGACAGGTGGTAGAGCCCGCGCTTGGCGTAATAGTCGTCACGCGGCGACAAGAGCGGCTGGATCGACACGCGGTCGCCCGGCGCCACGTGGCTGACGGCCGACCCGACCCGCTTCACCCGCGCCGAAAACTCGTGCCCGAGGATTTGCGGGTTGCTGGCGCCCGTGAAGACATGCGGGCTCACCGGGGTGACAATCGGCCCGGCAATGAACTCATGCAGGTCGGTCCCGCAGATACCGCAGCAAAAGGGCTCGACGAGCACGTCGTCGGGCGCGAGCCTGTCCGGCGGCGGAGCCACGTCTTCGACGCGGATGTCCCGGGCGGCGTGAAAACGGACGGCTCTCATCAGATCCTCCTTCGTGCGCCTGGGCGCACGGGCGCAAGGGGACGGGACACACCGAAGCAGGTCCACCGGCTTCAAACTAGCAAGACCTCCCATGGGCGCCGGACACGAATTATCCAGATTGGATGGTTTTCCTCGCCGTATCGGTGTAGCGGTGGGCGCATGGCGGCCACTGCCCGGCCGGAATGGGGACGCAGGAGTGACCATACCGGACAAGATATTCTCGGGCTACGAGCTTTCGCGCGTCATCGACTTCCTGCGCAAGATCCGCGAGCCCTTCGACACAGGCGTGCCCGGCGCCCGGCCCGACCCGCATTGGAACATCGTCCTCGAACTGGTGGACAGCCATCTGCGCGAGGTGCCGGTCAGCATGACGAATCTGATCGAACTTTCAAAGGCCAGCTACGGCGCCGGCAACCGGCTGATCGTGAAGATGCTGGAAGAAGGCCAGATCGTGAAGGTGGCGCGCGGCCCAAACCACAGGACCTCGTACCTCGCGCCCAGCGACGAATTGCTTTCGGCCTTCATCGACTACGCCAAGCGCGTCAAATCGCACCTGGCCAAGACCTTCGGCCTGCGCTCCGGCGCCGAGACCGAGGAATACTACTTCGGCGGCTCCTACTTCGCCGCGCACATCATCGCGCCCCTGCAGGGCCACGACATCAGCTCGGCCGCGCTTCGCAACACCCGATTCCTTCTGCACGACGACAACTACTTCGCCTCGATGCGGAACATGTGGTCGGACTTCCGCAACGATATCGGACGGAGGAGCAGCTTCGACCTTCGCTCCCTGCCCGAACTTTACGAACGTGTGGACCACGTGCTGCGCACCCCCTCAACCGCCTATGACGTGGTGGCGATCAACATGCCCTGGCTCGGGCGGTTCGCGGGGGATGGCATGCTTTCGCCCCTCGACGATGTACTTCGGAACGCGCCGATCAACCCGCTCGACTTCCACCCGACGGTCTGGAACACCGGCCGCTGGAACGGGCGCCAATACGGCATCCCGATCTACTGCACCGTCGAAATCCTGACCGCGCGGCGCGATCTGTTCGAGGAATCGGGGCTCTCCTATCCGCGCACCTTCGACGAAACCGTCGCCGCCGCCGGCGCCCTGCACCGGCCGGAGCGTGGACAGTACGGCATCGCCTGGAACGGCGCGAAAGGGATGCCCATCGCGCATTCCTTCATGTTCTTCCTCGCCTCGGCCGGCGGCTCGGTCATCGACATTCCGCGCAGGCACGAACACTGGCTCGACAGCATCGACCCGTCGAACCCCAAGCTCCGGATCAACAGCGAGGAAGGGCTCGCCGCCATCGACTACATGCGCCGGCTCGCCGAAGTCTCGCCGCCCGAGATCGAGACCTATGACGCCGAGAAGAACCTGCACCTCTTCATGTCGGGCCTTGCCGCGATGAGCTACTCCTGGACCATGCGCGCGGCCCGGCTCGAACACGAACTGGGCTCGAAGGTGAAGCGGCGCGTCGTCTATCTCAGCCCGCCGGTACGCCGGGGGCGGCAAGTGACCGCGCCGGTCGGGGGGTTCCTGCTTGCAATCCCGGGCTATGTCGATGCCGAACGGAAGCGAGAGGTGGTGAACGCTATTGCCTGGATGGCCTCGCCCGAGGCGATGAAGGCGCATGTGCAGAACGGCTTCCCGGTCGCCCCGCGCTTTTCCGTGTGCGCCGACCCCGAGGCGCTGGCCTCGTCCCCGATCGTCAGTTTCGTCGACCGCATGGCGCGGCGGCACGAGCTGAACACCTGGTCGCGCCCGCCGATTCCGGCCTATGTGACAATCGAGTCAGTGCTCGGAGTCGAAATCTTCGCCGCCGTCTTCGAAGGAAAACCGGCCCGCCGGGCGCTCGAGGATGCCGAGACGGCGGTGGGACGGGCGATGCGGGCCGCCCAGGACACAGTTCCGAAACGGCGGCGCGAGCCTCTGACCGAACCCGGCTGACGCAAGCCTGGCCCCCGGATCACTGCCCTGTAGCGGCCCTGCCCCGCGCCGCCGAGTAGATCAGCGCCGCGATCAGGATCAGCGTGCCCTGGAAGATGTACTGAAACATCTGCGACAGGCCGAGGAAGGTGACGATGCTCAGGACCTCGGTCAGCAAGAGCGCCCCGAGGATCGAACCGATGAAGGTCCCGCGCCCGCCCTTCAGGCTGGTGCCGCCCAGGACCACGGCTGTGATGCTGGCAAGAGTGTAGTTCGCCCCCTGCTGCGGATCGCCGACCCCGATCTGAGCCATCAGCATCACCCCACCAAGGACCGCGAACAGCGCGGTGACGATGTAGCCGCCGATGAAGATGCGATCGATGTGCAGGCCGGTGCGGCGGGCGGATTCCTCGTTCGACCCGAGCGCCCTCAGCCGCCAGCCTGCCGGTGTGGCGCGCAGTGCCCATTCGGCCGCCAGGGCCAGCGCCACCAGAATCAGGAACGCGACCGGAACCGGTCCGATCTGCCAGGTGACGACTTCAACCACCGAATAGGTGATGTAACCGCCCGGCGCCTCGCGGAACAGAAAGCTCAGTCCCTGAAGTCCGATGAACATAGCCAGCGTCGCAGCGATCGCGGTGAAGTTGGCGAAGCGGATGAGAAGGCCGTTGACAAGGCCCACCGCGACCGCAGCCCCGACCATCAGCACGAACCCCGCCGCGATCGTCCCCGCCGACATGTCGTCAAGCACGAAGAACGACGCGATGATGACGAGGAAGCCCATGAGCGGGCCAACGGACAGGTCGATGGCGCCCAGAAGCAGCGGGATGGTCTGGCCAAGCGCCACGAAGCCGAGCGCGGTGGCGAGAAGCAGGATGTTCGAGATGTTGAAGGCCGAAAGGAAGTTCGGATTCTGGCTGTAGCCGAAAAGGGCCAGCAGAACCGTCACCGCCAGAAGCGGGAGCGCGGCGGCGTTGTCGAGCTGCACGAAATGCCGCCAGCGTCCCTGCCTGTTCGCGGCGGCCGTCTCGCCACTCGTGCCCGCATGTGTCGCCGCCTGAACCGCCGCCGCGACGATACGGTCTTCGCGCACGTCTTCGCCGGTCAGCGTCTCGACGACCCGCCCGCGCGACATCACCAGGACCCTGTCGCAGAGGCCCTCCAGTTCCACCGCGTCGGACGAATTCACGATGACCGGCGTGCCCGAGGCCGTGACCTCGCGCAGAATCTTGTAGATTTCCGCCCGAGCGCCGACGTCAACGCCCTGCGTCGGCTCGTCGGCCACGATCAGCCCCGGTTCCGACAGCAGCGCCCGGGCCATCACCACTTTCTGCTGGTTGCCGCCTGAAAGCGACGACACCGCCGCCTCGACGCTCGGCGCCTTGACCGCAAGCGAGGCGAAAGCGCTGCTGACGCTTTCCCGTTCGCGCCTGCGGTTCACGATTCCACCCGACGCGAAACGGTCCAGCGCGCCGAGCGCGGCGTTCTCCCGGATGGTCAGATCGCCGGCCAGACCTTCGGCATGGCGGTCCGACGGCATGAACGCCACTTGCCGCTGAAGCTCGCGATGGCTGAGGCCGCGGCCGCCAAGCCGCAGTTCGCCCTGAAACGGGTGAAGCCCGGCGAGTGTCCGGATCAGGCCGGTCTGACCGTTGCCGGCGACGCCCGCGATCCCGACGATCTCGCCCCGCGCGACGCTCAGGCTGACGTCCCGGAATCCCGGGCCGGTCAGGTCGTTCGCCGAGAAAATCTCGTCCCCGGCGCTGCCCGCCTTGGGCGGAAAGGTCGAGCCGAGCGTCCGGCCGACGATCAGCCGCAGGAGGTCCTCGTCGGTCACCTCCGCCACCAGCCCGCCGCCGCGCACCTTTCCGTCGCGCAACACGGTGACGCGCTGAGCGATCTGGCGAAGCTCCGCCAGGCGGTGGGTGATGTAGATAACGGCGGTGCCCTCTTTCACGATCCCGCGGATACGGGCGAAAAGAAGGTCGGTCGCATCCTGGTCAAGCGAGGCCGTCGGCTCATCGAGGATCAGCAGCTTCGGCCGCACCGCCAGCGCCTTGCCGATTTCCAGAAGCTGCTTCTGTGCGACCGTCAGCGTATCGCAGCGTGCGGCGAGCGGAACCGTAAGGCCGACCGAGCCGAGGATGTCGCGCGCGGCGTCGCGGGCCGGGCGGCTGGCAAAGACGGCCGGCGGAAGCGCGACCTTGAGGTTCTCGATCACCGACAGGTCATCGAGGATCGCCGGATGCTGATAGGAAATCGCCACTCCCGCGGCGGCGGCGGACTCCGGGGTCAGGGGCAAGACACGGCGCCCTGCGATCTCGATCTCGCCCGTGTCGGGGCCGAGGACCCCGGCGATGATGTTCATCAGCGTGGATTTGCCGGCACCGTTTTCGCCAAGGATCGCGTGGACTTCGCCCGCACGGAACTCGACGCTCACATCCGTCAGCGCGGCAACGCCCGCGAAGCTCTTCGAAATGCCGGCCAGGCGCGCGGTCAGGGCGGAATCGGAAGGGGCGCCCGCAGTCATGGCGCCGCCATCATGTTCCAGCCTGATCGCCTTGGCCACATTGTGCATGCCCGCCGAGCCTTTACGTTTCTCTCCGGATCGGACGGCCCCGCCTGCCTTTGCCGGCGGGGCCGAACCGCGCTTACTGGTCGATGACCTTCGCCTGCTCTTCAGCCGAAAGCTCTGCCGACAGATAGATCGACCCGGGCAGGTCGGTGCGGCAAGACACCTGGCTCGGCTGGCCCGAGACCGAGTTCTCGAACATCGGCGCTTCGAAGATCTTTTCTTCGGGCACCGTCCCGCCGGTGGCCAGCGCCACCGCCCAGCGCATCGCGAGCCGGGCGTTGTCGTTGCCGGTCGCGACGGTGAACAGCTTGAAGTTCGGGTTCTTGTCCTTGTTCTCGGTCCAGAAGCAGCCAAGCGAGTTGCCATCCGATGTGGCCAGCGCCGGGATCGACTTGCCGAACTTCTCGAACACCGGCAGCGCGCCGACCAGCGACGGCCCAAAGTCGGACACGATCACATCGACGTCCGGGTTCTTCGAGATTTCGGCGGTCAGCACCTGCTGGGTCAGCGCCGGGTCCCAGTTCGTCACCGCGAAAGGCTCCGGGTTCACGAAGACGTATTCGGGCCCCAGGACGTTCTTCATGCCTTTCAGTTCGTCGATGCCCTGGCTGTTACCGGCCGGGCCGCTGAGGAACAGGAGCTTGCCGCCGGCCGGCAGGATTTCCTTGATCCACTTCGCCCAGTTCTCGCCGTCGTTTACGAACGACGCGCCAATCCACTTGTTGTAGTTCTCGCCTTCCTTGCCGCCGATATCGACGCGGTAGGGCACCACGATGGTGCCGGCCTTGAAGACCGAGGTCACCGCAGGAAGCACGGCGGGCCCGGCGTCGCCGAAGACGACCAGCGCATTCACGCCCTTGGCCGCCAAGCCCTTGATGTCCGAGATCGCCTTCTGCGTGTTGCCCTGACCGTCGGCGTATTCGACGCTGGTGATGCTGGGGCACTTCATCGCCTCTTCGCGGGCCGAGGCGGTGGTGATCTGGCGCCAGCTGTTGCCGCCGAAGCCGTCAAGCAGCGCGACCGAGGCCTTGGTCGGCCCGCACCACGAGGGCGTCTCGGCCTTCGCCGCCAGCCCCCCCATCCCCGCCGCGAGCGCGATCGCCGCCGCAAGGGCCGTCCGAGTGACAGACATGTTCATCTTAATCCTCCTTGGATGTTGTGAACAGTTTCTTCAGTCCGGTGAAACGCAGTGAATAGGCCGCGATGCCGAAGCCCAGCGCGAAGGCCTGGATGATCGTCTGAGCCGAGTACGGCAGTCCCACGGACAGCGCGAACTGGCTGAGCTGATTGAGGAAAAACGCGGCGATCACCGTCGGGACGGGAAACCCCCGCCCGCCCAGAAGCGATGTCCCGCCAAGCACGACAACCGCCACGGACGGTAACAGCAGCGAGTCGCCCTGGAAGGCGGTCGGTTGCGTCGTGATCCCGGCGATCAGAATGCCCGCGACGCAGTAGTGAAGTTGCGCGATGACATAGGCCGCAAGCTGATAGGTCCGGATCGGCAGTCCGATGGCGAGCGCCGCGCGCGGGTTGGCCCCGATCGCCTCGAACCTCCGGCCCACGACGGTGGTCTTCATCATGAACCAGACGACCGCGAGGATGAGCAGCGCGAACCAGACGGCATTGCCGATCCCAAACATCTCGCCCCCGGCGATCGAGGCGAGCAGGTCGGTGGTGATCCTCGGCACCCCGCCTGACACCGCGAAGACGCCGCCGTAAAGAAGCGCGTTCATCCCGATGGTGGCGACGATGGCATTGAGGCGGAGCACCCCGACAAGGATGCCGTTCAGAACGCCAGCGGCGATGGCGCATCCGAAAGCCAGAAAGATGGCGGGCAGAAGCTGGGCGTCGTTGCCCTCGGGGTAGTGCGAGGCGATCACCACCGCCAGCGACACGCCCCCCGGCACCGAGAGATCGAACCCGCCCTGCTGCACGACCAGCATCTGGCCAAGCCCGACGATGGCGAGGATCGCCGCGAAGGGAAGCGAGCCCGAAAGCGCGCCATAGGCGATGCTCGATGGCGCGAAGGCAAGACAGAGCAGAACCAGCGCAACCGTCGATATCGCAACCGTCAGAAGCTCCCGCGACACGCGCAGGCCGGGCGCCGCGCCCATCCGGGCCGTGTCCACCGTGTCTTGCCGCCCCTGCGTCATCCTGGCTTTGCCCTCAAGCGATCTGCAACGTGACCTTGACGGCCTTGTCTGGCTGTTTGCCGAGGTCGAAGGCGGCAATCGCCTGGTCGAGCGGGAAGTGGTGCGTCTGGATCGGCGACAGGTCGATCCCGGTCCGTTCGAGGAACCGGATCGCCGCAGGCCAGACGCCGGGCGAGCCGATGCAGCCCCTCACGCTGAGGTTCCTGATCTGGATCTTGCCAAGCTCGACCGGGAACTTCTGCCCGATGTTGATGCCCACCATCGAAACGCAACCTTCGGCCCGCGCGTAGTCGAAGACCCGCGCCAGCGACGTGGAATGACCAGCGCATTCGACCACCAGGTCCGCGCCGCCTTTCGTCAGCTCCATCACCGCCTCGGCCGGATCGTCGGCGCCCGGGTCCACCGTCGCGTCGGCCCCGAGCCGCATCGCCACGTCGCGCCTCAACGGCACCGGGTCGACAACAATCACCCGCGCACCCATCCCGATCGCCGCCGCCGCGGTGACCAGCCCGATGGTGCCTCCGCCCGACACCACGACGGTATCGGCCGCGTTCACCCCGCCATGCCGCATCACCGCGTAGTAACCGCAGGTAAAGGGCTCGATCAGCGCGCCCTTGGCGTCATCGACCGCGTCGGGCAGCTTGTGCAGCCACTCGGGGCGCGCGCCGAAAAACTCGCGGTCCGCTCCGTCCATCGAGAAGCCGAAGTGGTGAATGCGCTCGGGCGTCTGGATCACGCACTCGCCCACAACCCGGTCGCCCGTCTTCAGGCCCTTGACGTTCTTCCCGACCTCGGTGACCTCGCCCACCCATTCGTGACCGGGCGTGACCGGGTAGGAAATCGGAATGATGTATTGCCCGGCCAGAAGCTCGTAGTCCGAATGACAGATGCCGACGCGGCGCGAACGGATCATCACATGATCGTCGTCGATCCGGGGCGTCTGCACCTCGGCCACGACGGGCTTCCTCGGTTCGTCGAAGATCAGCGCTTTCATCGGTTCCCCCCTTGTCCGCCGCCTCAGGCGACGGCTTCGATGCGCCCGCTCTTGGCCGAGGCGAAGACCGCCTCGAGCAGCGCGATATTGTCGATCAGATGGGCGGCGGTGATCGGATAGGCCTCGCGCCCCCGTACCGCGCGCGCGAACGCGATCAGGTTGTCCTTCACCGGTTCGGCCGGCGGCAGTTCGGCCACCGCGATCTTTGCCCCCGCCATGGCCGATGTCACCACCCACCCCTCGGGTGCTTCCACATGCGCCTTGTCGCGGATGTCGATCCAGCCCTTCGACCCGAAGACCGTGAACCGGGACATGAACGGGTTCGCCAGCGAGGCCGAGACATAGGATGTCCCGCCCCCCTTGAACCGCACATAGGCCGAAACGGTGTCGCCCTGCGGAAGGTCCGACGACAGCCGCTCGCAGATGCACAGGACGCTTTCTGCCGGGCCGAGCAGCCTGACCGACAAATCGAGCAGGTGGATGCCCGTCGCCGTCATCCCGCCGGCCGGCGCATTCTCGGCGGTCAGCCGCCAGTTCGAGCGGTCGAGCGACAGGAACTTGTCGTGGCTGAAGTTGGCCTCGATCTGATGAATACGGCCAAGGGTCCCGTTGTCGGCTTTCGCGATAAGGTCCGCCACCGGCGGATCCCACCGCCGCTCATGGCCCATCCCAAGGATCAGACCAGCGCTGCCGCACAACTCCACCGCCCGGACCGCGCCCGCCTTGGTGAGCGCCAAGGGCTTCTCGCAAAAGACGTGCTTTCCGGCCCGGACGGCGGCCTCGATCTGCGACCCGTGCAGTGCGTGAGGCGTCGCCAGCACAACCGCCTCGACCTCCGCATCGGCAAGGGCATCGGCATAGTCAGCCGACAGTGCCACGCCGCGTTCTGTGCAAAGCGCTTCCACCTGCGCCGCGTTCGGCTCGACGGCACGCACGACGCTGATTTCCTCGGGCGCGGCCTGCAGGACAGTGAGCATTTTCCTGCCCCACCAGCCCATGCCGACCAGTGCGATACGAACCGGTCCGCTCATGGCGCGGTCTCGGGTTGACGCTGTATATGGGACTGTGTCCGGCATGGGTCAGGGGTCCTCACGGTTCACGCCGGGATGATCTTCAGTGCCTTGAGCTCGTCGAACACGTCGAAGAAGCTCTGCGGCGTCCGGCGGTAGGCCGTGAAGCCCAGCGTCCGGCTGTTCGTCATATCGGTGAAGCACTCGAGCGTCCGTCCGAGATCGGCGTCCGAATGCCACCACGACGCGAGCGTTCCGACGGGGATATCCTTCAGACCGTGCTTCGCCACGATCTCGGCCCAGACCGCCGGTGCATCGGCCATCTGATCGACCAGCGGCGTCGGGTGGCCGGGATACTCGCCCACCGGCAACCCGAAATACTCCGCGATCCGTGCCCAGAGCCAGGTCCAGCGGAACACGTCGCCGTTGACGATGTTGAACGGCTTGTTCCACGCCGCAGGCGTCTCCGCCGCCCACAGAAGCTGGTCGGCCAGGATGCGGGCGTCGGTCACGTCGGTCGTCGCGTTCAACTGCTCGGGCGAGCCGGGATAGACAAAGGGCCGCCCGGTGTGCCGACAGATCGAGGCATAGCAGGCCAGCGTCACGGCCATGTTCATCGCATTGCCGACGACGAAGCCGATCAGCGTGTGCGGGCGGTGTACCGTCCAGGTGAAGCCGCGCTTCGCGGCGAACTCGAACAGCACATCCTCCTGCGCGTAATAGAAATTCGGCCCCGGCAGTCGAGGACTCGATTCCAGGAAGGGCGTGTAAGGCTTGACCTTGGCGTAGTCGTCGAACGACCCAAGGTAGTGCTTCAGACCGGTCACCAGCGCCGCGTGGCGGATCGGCGCCTCGGCCAGCCCCTCGAACACCGTCCGCAGCATCGCCGCGTTGACGCGGACGTTCTCGTCCTCGTTCGCCTCGCGCGACCAGATGCAGAAGAATACGTGCGTGACATCTCCGGCCGCCTTCAGGGCCGCCTTCGCCCCGGCGCGGTCCTTGAGATCGGCCGCGATCATCCGGTCGGCCCAAGGCTGGGCGGCCCCGCTTCGCGACAGGCCGACGACCGTCCAGCCGTTCTGCTTCAGAAGCTGGCCGGTATAGCTGCCCGACAGCCCCGTCGCACCGACGATAAGGGCGATCCGCTCCGTGGTCATGTCTCCCGGCCCTTCCGCATGCGGAATCCATCCGTCAACCGGCTGCAGCGGCGGCACATCGCCGGTACGCAAGGCTTGATGAAAGACACCCCTCCGGTCACACCGGAACCTCTCGTTTCGCAGGGACAATGGCGGCCGAATGCCTCTGGCCGACGATTTGCACGCTACCAAGACAAAGTCGGCGGTCTCGGACTGATTTATCCGATCTGGATTTTTCCCCGCGCAGCCGGCGCAAAGACCGTGTCCAATTGTGCAGGCCCCATCGAAGCGGCCGCGATCCTGTCCGGGGCCGGGGGACGGCCGACCGGCCAGCCCGGCAAGAAAGGAAAGCACGAATGGACACGGCACTTTCCGGCAAACGCGTCATCGTCACCGGTGCAGGACGCGGAATCGGCGCCGAAATCGCCCGCGACCTCGCGCATCACGGGGCGAGGGTGATGATCGCCGACCTGAACGCGGCCGAGGCCGCAGCGGTCGCCGACATCATCGGCGGATCCGCGCGGAGCACCCGCGTCGACGTCTCAAACCGGGAGAGCACGCGCGCCATGGTCACGGCGACGGTCGCGGCCTTCGGCGGCCTCGACGTGATCTTCAACAACGCGGGAATCAGCCAGACTTGCCCCTTCATGGACGTGACCGAGGCCGACTTCGACCGCATCATGGCGGTGAACGGCCGGGGTGTGCTGATCGGCACGCAGGAGGCGGCGCGGCAGATGATCGTCCAGGGCACCGGCGGCAAGATCGTCAACACCGCCTCGATTGCCGCGAAGCAGGGCTATCCGCTCTTTGCCCACTACTGCGCATCAAAGTTCGCCGTCGCCGCGCTGACCCAGGCCGCGGCCCGGGCGCTTGCCGAACATCGGATCACGGTGAACGCCTTCGCTCCGGGCGTCGTCCGCACCGAGCTCTGGGAACAGCTCGACCGCGAGTTCATCGAACGCGGGGTCACCTCGAAACCCGACGAGGCAATCGACGGCTTTTCCGCCTCGATCCTCCTCGGCCGCTACGCGACGCCGAAGGACATCGTCGGCACGACAACCTTCCTCGCCTCGTCCGCCTCGGACTACATGACCGGGCAGACTGTGATGATTGACGGGGGGATGGTGCTGATCTGAAGCCGGACCCCGCCGGTCAGTCCGGCTCCGGGTAACGGCGGCGCGCGTTGCCGGGCACCACCGCGGCCCCGGTCCGGGCCGCCTGCAGCGCCGCGAAGGTGTTGGCCAGCGTCTGAAGGTTGCCGCGCGCCGAGTTCTCGGGCTCAGCTCCCGTCTCGATCGCGACCAGAAGCGCCCCCATCGCTCCGGCAAAGCCGTCGTTGAACCACTTGCCGTCCAGCTTCGGCCGCGCGACGCCCGCCTCGGTGTAAAGCGCTACCGACTGGTTGCCGAGGTCCGGGCCGGTGGAAATCAGGCTGCCCTCCGACCCGGCGATGTATGTCGCGTCCAGCGGACCCTGCGGCGCGGCGGCGTCGAAGATCAGCGTGCCCTGCGCCGTGCCGAAGCCCAGAAGGGCCGAGGCCAGCATCGGCGGCGCGATCCCGGTCACCGGCGCATGGATCGCCTGCGCCTGAACGCGGTCGGCCTTGCGGCCGAGGATCGAGGTCACGAAGTCGAACCAGTGTACCCCGAAGTCGAACAGCACAACGTCGTCCATCCGCTCGAAGGGCGTGCCCCGGATCCAGCGGTGATCCCAGTGAATGGCGCAGTGGACGGAAAGCACCTCGCCGATCAGCCCGGCGCGCACCGCCACCCGCATCCAGGCCATGTGCGGTGACCAGCGGCCGTTCTGGTTGACGGCGAGCTTTACGCCATTCGCCTCCGCCAGCGCGCAGAGCCGCTCGCCCGTATCGAGGTCGTTGACGAATGGCTTCTGCGAAAGGACGTGCTTGCCCGCCTTCAATGCCGCCTCGATCAGCGGCACCCGCTCTTCGGGATGCGGCGTGAGGTCCACCACAGCGATGTCGTCCCGTGCAAGAAGCGCCGTGTAGTCGGTCATCACTTCGGCCTGCGGGAAGAACTCGTCCCGCCGCGCCCGTGCCTTGGCTTCGTCGCGCGACAGGATTGCCGCCACCTCGAAGCCATGCGCCCGGTAGGCATCGAGATGGGCGAAGGAAATCCCGCCCGCCCCCACCAGCGCGATGGGGTGGCGCCCTTTCGGCTTCGGCGGGCGATAATCCAGATCGGGCGCCGAAACCTCAGCCGCTTCGGCGGAGACAAGCGCGTAGTCGCCGCGGCCCGGTTCGTCGGCGGCCATGTCAGCCCACCAGTGGCAGGGTGCGGCCCGCTTTGGCCGAGGCGAAGGCGGTATCGACGATCCGCTGGCCGGTGCGCGAGATTTCGGGCGTCAGTGGGCCGTGGAGCGGCTTGCCCGTGGCCAGTACGTCCAAGACATGCTCGACCGGCCCGCGCATCGGCGCCTCAGGGACCAGCGCGCGGACGGTGTGATGTTCGGGCCGCGCGCGGGTCTGCACCGTCACATGATCGTCGTAGTCCCAGGACGAAATCGTCCCTTCGGCCCCCACGATCACGAAACCGCAACGCGGCTGTGGCTGCAGCGTCCAGGGGTCGCTGAAGGTGCCCCAGCGCGTCTCCATCTTCGACAATCCCCGCGCGTAGCGCAGCACGGTGACGGAATGCTCGTCTACTTCCAGCCCCGGCGCGGCCCAGGTGGTGGCGGTAACGTCGATGGGCGCCTCGCCGTTCAGGAACCAGGTGCCCAGCGTCGCGCCATAGCCCAGGTAGTCCAGCAGCGAGCCGCCCCCCGAGGCGGCCTTGTACCACCACGATCCTGGCTTCTGCCGGTCCACCTCCTCGGGGCTGACTTCCACTTTGTCGGCCAGATGGTACAGCGGCCCGCGGTTGCCGTCGTAGAAATGCACCTCGCGCACCTCGCCGACCGTCCCCTCGTCCATCAGCCGCTTCGTGGTGCGGTGCGAGGGATACCAGGCAAGCGGCCAGTTGACGGCGAGAAGCGCGCCAGACGCGGCGCAGGCGGCGATCATGCGGTCGGCTTCGGCGAGGCTCGCGGCGAAGGGTTTCTCGACGATGACCGCGCGGACATGGGGGGCGGCCAGTTCGGCGTAACGGGCGTGGTCGGCTGTGGCAGGGCAGAGGATCGCGAGGTGGGGCCGGCCGGCCAGGCAGGCCACCACGTCGGTGAAGACCCGCTCGGCCGGTATCCCGAAATTCGCGATCGCCGACAGCATCCGCGCGGGTTCGGTGTCGCAGATGCCCGCGATCTCCGCGCCCGGGTGGTCATGCACCTGCCGGAGGAGGTCGCCCATGTGCATGTGGTCGAAGCTGATCCCGACGACACGGACCGGTTCCACCATGACGCGCCCCTCCGCTTGCCGCTCCCGCCGCGCGCCGTCACGCTACCGGTCCGCCCGGATCGCCGCAAGCGGCGGAGCGGCGCCCGGGCACCTCTCGCAGGGCGCGAGGCCGGCGGGCGGGAAACTACGGGTGCGCGCTTGACTGCGCGCGAGGGATTCCGACCCTCCGCACTGCGTTTCGGTGTCGGCGCCCCCAAGGCGCCGCGCGGTCCTCCGTCTTGCTGAATCCGGGTCAACCTTGGTGAAACCCTCCCAAGAACGCTCCCGCATTCCCTTGCGACTGCACGCCCGTTACAGCGTTTTGCTCGTTTCGTGACCCGCCCTCAGCCGCCCAGCGCCCCCACTCTGTTCCCCCCTGTTTCACTCTGTTTTCCCCCGGAACGCACGCACGTAAAGAAGACGTCGGGAGGACGTAAAGAAGACGTGGAATTTTCCGCTGTTTCTGGGCGTTGCGCCCCCTCCGGCGGGTTCTGGCGGAAAATTGCGTTGCAGCGGTTCGCGGCCGGCATGAATCGCCATTAACCACCCCGAGGGGAGAGGGCGCCTCTCGGGCAAGCGACGGTGAGGGGGGGCGGGACAAATGCGCAGCGCTGGAACTTGTCCCGCCACGGGACATATCCGCCGCGGCCCCGCCGCCCTCCCCTTCCGCCCCCGTTGACAGCCCCGCCGCCGCCGTCCCACGCTCGCCCGCGTGAACGAACGGGAGGCGTGCGTGCGGGTCGACCTGTTGGGAATGGTCATCGTGGTCACCGGCGCGGCAAGCGGGATCGGCGCGGCGGTGGCGCGGCTGGCCGCGTCGTCGGGCGCGGCGGGGCTGGTGCTGACGGACCGGAACGCCAATGGGATGACCGAACTCGCCGCGGCGCTGGATTCTGAAACGCTGGCAGTCACCGCCGACCTGTCCGACCCCGACGCCCCGTCCCGGATCATTGGCGCGGCGCAGGACCGCTTCGGGCGGATAGACGGGCTGGTGAACGCCGCCGGTCTGACCGACCGCGCCTCATTCGCCGGCGCAACGCCCGAGATCTGGGAACGGCTTTTCGCGGTGAACGCCCGGGCGCCGTTCTTCCTCATGCAGGGGGCGCTCGCCGACATGACGGCCCGCGGCACGGGCGGGGCAATCGTCAACATCCTGTCTGTCAACGCGCATTGCGGCACGCCGGAGCTTTCGGTGTATGCCGCCACCAAGGGGGCGCTTCTGACGCTGACGAAGAACGCCGCCAACACCCACGCGGGGAACGGCATCCGGGTGAACGGGATCAACCTCGGCTGGGTCCTGACCGAGACCGAGGACCGGATGCAGTCTGTCACGCTCGGCCGCGGCCCCGGCTGGGCGGCCGAAGAGGCGGCCCGTTTGCCCCTCGGCCGGCTTCTCGGCCCGGACGAAGCGGCACGGCTCGCGGTCTACCTGCTCAGCCCCGCCTCGTCCCCGATGACAGGCTGCGCCATCGACCTCGACCAGACGATCCTCGTGGCGCCGTGAGGGACCGGATGACAGCGGCGGAGGGCCAGGAAGCGATCCGCGACTATGACGGCCTCGTCCGCGCCCTTGTCGCGCGACAGGCCACGCTTTCCCGCCGGAACGCGCAGGTCGCGCAGTTCTTCCTGAACCACCCAGAAGAAGCGGCGATCAACACCATCGTCCGCCTCGCCACGCTGGCCGGCGTGCCGCCCGCGACGATCACGCGTTTCGCGCAGGAACTGGGGTTCCAGGGCTTTCCCGACCTGCAGCGGGTGTTCCGCGAACGGCTGCTGGGCCCCCGGCTTCCCTTCGCAGAGCAGATGTCGGAACTGACGGCCAGGGAAGGCATGGGCGAGGTCGATTTCGCCGATCTGGAAGAGCCGGGGCACGTCTTCGACACCTTCGTGCAGGCGGCGGTCAACTCTCTCCTGCGGGTGAGGCAGGACCTGAACCGCGTCCAGCTCGATGCCGCCGTGACAACGTTGGCGGCGGCCGAGACGATCCACATCGCTGCGGCGCGCGGGGCCTTCGGGATCGGGGCCTATGCGTTCTATGGGCTCGCCAACGTCGGCAAGCGGGCGCAGATGATCGACAACCTCGGTGCGATGCGGGCCGAGCAGGTGGCCGCGATGGGGCCAAAGGACGCGCTTCTGGCGATCACCTTCGACGACTACACGCCCGAGACGGTGCAGATCGCCCGCATGGTGGCCGAGAGGGGACTGACGGTTGTGGCGATCACGGACAACGAACTGAGCCCCGTGGCGGGACTGGCGCGAAACGCCCTTTTCGTGCGCGAGGCGCGGCTGGGGCATTTCCGATCCCAGGTCCCGGCGCTCGTCGTGTGCCAGTCCATCATCGTGAGCTTGGGCCGGAGGCTGGCGGCCGAGGGATGAGCGCGGGGGCCGATGTCTTGAAAAGCCATCGGTCCGGAACCTCTCCAAGGTTCCGGGGCCACGGCCGCAACTGGATTTTCATTTTCCCGCGCATGAAAACACCCTTGCGCCGAATCGCCGGCGCCGCCTAGGCTTCGCTGGAGCAGAGGGAGGGCTGCGGGTGCCGTCAGGCTTCGACTTCTCGGGTGCCGAGGTCTTGGTGGTCGGCGCAAGCCGGGCCGGGATCGGCGCCGCCATCGCCCGGGCCTTTCAGGACGCCGGCGCCTCCGTCGCGATCACCGGGGTCGAGCCTGAACCCGCACCGGAAGATCGCGGGCGCTTCGTCTACACGCGGCTCGACGTCACCGACATGGACGCGGTGCGGCGGCTGTCGGCCACGACCCCGAAGCTCGATATCCTGGTCAACGGCGCGGCCATCACTTCGCGCGGGGAAGAGATGGACCCCGACTTCTTCCAGCGCGTGGTCGATGTGAACCTGCACGGTACCTTCCGCACCGCGCTCGCGTTCCGCAACCAGCTCGCGGCAGCGAAAGGGTCGGTCGTCAACATCGCCTCAATGTACGCGACCTTCGGCAGCCCGAGGAACCCCGCCTACGGCGCCAGCAAGGCCGCCGTGCAGCAGCTCACCAAGTCGCTCGCCATCGCCTGGGCGCCGGACGGCATCCGGGTGAACGCGGTGTCGCCCGGGTTCATCGTGACCGAGCAGTCGGCGAAAAGCCGGACCGACCCCGAGCATGTGGCCCGGGTGAACGCCCGCACCCCCCTCGGACGCTGGGGAATGCCCGAGGACATCGCCGGCGCGGTCCTGTTCCTCGCCTCGCCGCTTGCAGCCTTCTTGACCGGCGCCTGCTTCCCGGTGGACGGAGGCTATTCGATTGTCTGATTGCCTCTCCGCCGCCGTCATCGGAACCGGCTTCATCGGCACCGTGCATATCCAGGCGCTCCGCCGCCTCGGCATCCCCGTTGCGGGCGTGCTGGGGTCGAGCGGCGAACGCGGTCGGGCGCGGGCCGAGGCCCTGGGCGTCGGGCACGCCTACGGGTCGCTCGACGAGCTTCTGGCCGACGTGTCGGTCGGCGCGGTGCATGTCACCTCGCCCAACCACCTTCACCACCCGCAGGCGATGGCGATCCTTGCGGCCGGAAAGCATGTCGTCTGCGAGAAACCGCTCGCCATGACGGCCGCGCAATCGGCCGAGATGGTCGCGGCCGCGCGCAAATCCGGAAAAGTCGCGGCGGTCTGCTACAACACCCGCTTCTATCCCCTGAACCAGCACATGCGCGGGATGGTGGCGGCGGGCGAGATGGGCGAGGTCCGGCTGATCACCGGGCACTACCACCAGGACTGGCTGGCAAAGCCAACCGACTGGAACTGGCGGCTGGAAACCGAAGCCGGTGGCCCACTGCGAAGCGTCGGCGACATCGGTACGCATTGGGCGGACCTGACATGCTTCATCGCGGGCATGAAGCCCGCCTCGGTCTTCGCCGACCTTGCGACCTTCCTCGCCGAGCGCGAGAAGCCCACGGGCCCGGTCGAGACCTTCTCCCGCTCGGCCGGGCCGACGGAGAAAGTGCGCGTCAAGACCGACGACGCGGGGCTGATCCTTCTGCGCTATCCGAACGGCGCGAGGGGGTCGCTGACAACCAGCCAGGTCAGTCCTGGGCGGAAGAACTGGATGACGTGGGAAATCGCCGGCTCGGCACAGACAGCGGCATGGGAGGCCGAACACCCCGACCACCTCTGGCTCGGCCGCCGCGACGGGCCGAATGCCATCCAGCAGCGCGATCCGGGCGGCATGAACCCCACCGGTGCGGCGGCGGCAAGCCTGCCCGGCGGACATGTCGAAGGCTTCGCAGACACCTTCTTCGCGCTCTTCCGGCAGGTCTACCGCGACATCGCCGCCGGAGGGCGCCAGCCCGCTTCGACCTGGGCAAGCTTCGAGGACGGCCACGATGAAATGCTCTTCTGCGATGCCGTCCTGGACAGCGCCGCCAAGGGCGCTTGGGTCGATCTGCCCAAAGACTGACAGGGAACCACCATGAAACTCGGCCTGCTCACCGCGCCCTTCCCTGACACCAGCCTGATGGAGGTCGCTGACTGGTCCGCTTCGGCGGGCTTCTCGGCGCTGGAAATCGCTTGCTGGCCGCGCTCGGGAGGCGAGACACGGCGCTATGCGGGCACCTCGCACATCGATGTGGAACGGCTGACAAAAGCGCAAGCGCAGGACATCGCCGGGGCTATCGCGGCCAAGGGGCTGACGATTTCGGGCCTCGGCTACTATCCCAACCCTCTTCACGCCGACCCCGCCCACCGCAATATGGTGACCGGCCATCTGAAGAAGGTCATCGCGGCGGCGCCCCTTCTCGGTCTCAACGTCGTCAACACCTTCGTCGGCGGCAACCGGGCGCTGACGCTGGACGAGAACTGGGCCGAGGCGCAGAAGGCCTGGCCCGCACTGGTGAAGCATGCCGCTGACCATGGCGTGACGCTGGCCTTCGAGAACTGCCCGATGATCTTCAGCAGGGACGAATGGCCCGGCGGGCACAACATCGCCTACAACCCGAAAATCTGGCGTCGCATCTTCGAGCACTGGGGCCCGGGCGTCGGCATGAACTTCGACCCTAGCCACCTGGTCTGGCAGATAATCGACATCCCCCGTTTCATCGGCGAATTCGGGCCGCGCATGGTTCATGTCCACGCCAAGGACCTGACCATCGACCGCGACGGGCTCTACGAGAACGGCATCCTGTCGGCCGGGATCGGCTGGCAGGTGCCCCGGATGCCGGGTCTGGGCGACATCGGCTGGAGAGAGGTCTTCGCGGCCCTCTACCGGGCGGGCTTCGACGGACCCGTCATCATCGAACACGAGGACCGCGATTTCGAGGGTTCAGACGAGAAGGTGAAGAGGGGTTTCCTCTTGGCCCGCGATGTCCTTGCCCCCTATGTTAAGTAACCGGAGTTCAAAGAAGACTCATCAACTGGGAGGAAGACCATGAAGAAACTCTACGCCGCGACCGCGCTCGCCGCTCTTGCCTTCGGATGGGCCGGTGGCGCCGTCGCCGAGAACTACAAGATCGGCATCTCGAACACCGTCCAGGGCAACGGCTGGCGCGAAGAGATGATCTGCGCGATGAAGGCCGAAGCGCTGGCCTCGGGCAAGGTCGCGTCGCTGAACATCGCGCACCGCAACACCGACAGCGCGGGCCAACTCGAGGACATCCGCAACCTGATCCAGGCCGGTGTCAATGCCATCGTCGTGAACCCATCGAGTGCCGACGCGGTGAACGCAGCGATCAAGGAAGCCACCGACGCCGGCATCGTTGTCGTCGCGGTCGACCAGGCGGTGACCGAGCCTTCTGCCTACGTGCTCTCGAACGACCAGAAGCAGTACGCCTATCTGGGCGCGAAGTGGCTTTTCGAGCAGATGGGCGGCAAGGGCGCCGTGGTCTACATGCGCGGCGCCGCCGGCGCGGGCGCCGACAACGACCGTGACGCGGGCTTCAAGCAGGCGCTGTCGGAGTTCCCGGACATCACCGTCGCGCAGGAGGTCTTCACCGGCTGGCAGCAGGACCAGGGCAAGCAGCAGATCCTCGACATCATCGCCTCGGGCATCCCCTTCCAGGGGGTCTGGACGAGCGGCATCGACAACGTGATCGTCGACGCCTTCGTCGAAAGCGAGGTGCCGCTGGTGCCCATCGTCGGCGCCGACAATGCAGGCTTCGTCGGGATGCTGTCCAGCGTCGAGGGCCTGACAGGCGCGGCGGTCACCAACCCGGGATCGGTCGGCGGCGCGGGCCTGGCGCTGGCGATCCAGATCCTCGACGGCAAGACGCCCGAGGCGCAGACGGTCTACGTCACTCCCGAACTGTGGGAAAACGCGACCGACGAAGGCAAGGCCAAGCTCGCGGCCGCAGCCAACCCGAACCTCGATCCGGAATGGCCGGTTTCGGTCTCTATCCCCGGCTGGACCAATTACTCGATGGATCAGATCATCGCCTGCAAGGGCCCGGGCGAGTGACATGACGCGGCCCCCTGCCCGGCCGGGCGGGGGGCCTTTCCTTTCCGTGCCCCCCCCAAACCGTGGACGACCCGATGACCGGCACCCCGGCTAACGAGCCGATCCTCGAGGCGAAGGGCGTCTCGAAACTCTTCGGTCAGGTCGTCGCGCTTCGCGACGCTTCGTTGACGGTCGGCAAGGGCGAGATCGTCGCGCTGATGGGCGCGAACGGGGCGGGCAAGTCCACGTTGGTGAAAATCCTCACCGGCGCGCTTCGCCCGAACGGCGGCACAATCCGCATCCGGGGGCGCGATGTCGGCTTCGCCTCGCCGGGCGCCGCCCGCCGCGCCGGCCTGGTGCCGGTCTATCAGGAACCCTCGCTCATCCCGCATCTAGACGTGGCCGACAACTTGAGGCTCGGCGGCACACCGCGCGAGCCTTTTCGCCAGTGGGTGCGTGAGCTCGGCGTTTCCGACTTGCGCCTGGACGACAGGATCGGGGAACTCCCGCTCGCCACACTGCGCATCCTCGACCTTGCCCGCGCGCTTGCCGCCGACCCCGAAGTCCTGATGCTCGACGAGATGACGGCAGCCCTGCCGACCGATCTGGTAGAGCGCGTCCTGACCGTCATCCGCAAAGAAGCCGATGCGGGGCGCTCGATCATCTACATCTCGCACCGTTTCGCCGAAATCGCCCGCGTCTGCGACCGCGCGACCGTGCTCCGCGATGGCTCGACGGTGGGTGATCTGCCGATTGCCGAAGGGATCGAGGATCGCGCCGTTGAACTCATGCTCGGCGCCTCGCTTACCCCGGCGCACCGCAAGGGCGAAGAGGGCGCCGCGCGCGGCCCCGCCGACCCGACCCCGCGCCTTCGGGTTTCGAACCTCTCCTTCCGCCCCAAGCTCAGCGACGTGAGCTTCGAGCTTCGTGCCGGAGAGGTCCTCGGCATGGTCGCGTTGGAAGGCCAGGGCCAGGACGAGCTGTTCGAGATCATCGCCGGTTTCCGTCGTCCTGATGGCGGTACCGTCGACGTGGATGGCGAACGCTGCGCCTTCCGCCACCCGGCCGACGCGATCGCCAAGGGCCTGACCCTCGTGCCGGGCAACCGCGCCGACGCGCTTCTGATGGTGCGATCGGTGCGCGAAAACATCGCGCTCCCGCTTCTTGCGAGGCCCTCCGCCTGGGGAGCGATTCCGATGAAGGCCGAGGCCGACAAGGTGGCGGACGCCATTGCGCGACTGCAGATTGACACGCGCGCGCAAGGAGAAGTGCGCCGGCTGTCGGGCGGCAACCAGCAGAAGGTCACCATCGGGCGCTGGCTGGCGCTCGGCGCGCGCACACTCCTGCTTTTCGACCCGACCCGCAGTATCGACGTGCGCACCAAGCGGCAGATCTACGCGCTGGTGCGGGAACTCGCCGGCCAGGGCGCGGCGGTCCTTTACTACACCTCCGAGCTTCCCGAGGTTCAGGCCGCCTGCGACCGCGCGGTCGTCATTTTCGGCGGTCGTGTCGTCGAGGTGATCGACGCTGCGGATGCCGATGAACCCCGCCTGATGCGGGCAGCCTACGGGCTGACCGCCGGGAACGGGCGGCCGGGAGAAACGGCGGCATGACGCGGCTTCTGCGAAGGAACGGCTGGGTCGTGGGGCTGTCGGCCCTTTTCCTGGCGCTGCTGATTTTCACCAAGGCCATCCAGCCCGGTTTCGGCGTCTCGGGCCTCGAATCCCTTGCCCGTGCGGCGTTGCCCTTCGCCTTTGCGACCACCGGCATGGCCATCGTCGTGATCGCGGGCGGGATCGACCTGTCGATCGCCTCGGTCATGGCGGTGGCCAGCGTGTTCGCTGCCACCCTGATGCAGCGCTACACCGGCGGGGCGACCTTCTGGGTGGTGCCGCTGGTGCTTCTGGCGGGCGCGGCGATGGGGGCGATCAACGGCTTCCTTATCGTGCTCACACGCGTCCCCGACATCGTCGTCACCCTCGCCATGCTCTTTGTCTGGGAAGGCACAGCGCTCTTGATCCTCAATGCGCCCGGCGGGGCGGCCGACCCGACCCTGCGCGGCCTGATCCTTGGATCGCTGGCGATCCCGGGCCTGCCGCCCGCGCTGACGGCCTGGCTGCCGAACGCGCTGGTGATCCTGGCGTTCCTCGTGGCGCTCGTCTGGTTGCCGATCCGCCGGTCGAAGCTTGGCCTGTCGATCTATGCGCTGGGCAGCGACCGCACCGCCGCCTTCCGCTCGGGTGTCGCCATCGGCCCCGTGCGCGTCGCTGCCTATGCGCTTGCGGGCCTCTTCGCCGCGATGGGGGGCCTGAGCGTGACCATGAGCACCGGGATAGGAGAGCCGATACCCGGGCCTTATCTGATGGTTAGCGTCGCCGCAGTGGTGCTCGGCGGGGTGGCGCTGACCGGCGGGCAAGGCGGGCTCCTGGGGCCCATCATCGCGGTCTTCATCCTGCGCCTGGTGCGGCTCGATCTGACGCTGCTTTCGGTCGATCCGAACGTCACCACCATTGTCGAGGGCACGATCATGGCGGCGGTGGTGATGTTCGGCGGGCTCTTGTCGCTGCGGGAGAAACGGCGATGACCGATGCGGCGCCGTCCATGTCGCCCCTGACGCGCACCGGCCGATTCCTCGGCCGCTACCCGGTGCTGACGCTGATCCTGCTGCTCTTGGCGCTCGTGGGCCTTCTGCAATGGATCAGCCCCGGCATCGTCAACGAACGCTGGATCGGCAACACGGTGAAGTTCGCGGTGCCGCTTGCGATGCTCGCCGCCTGCCAGACACTGACCATGTATACCGGCGGGATCGACCTGTCGGCGGCCGTCGTGGCGACCATCGCATCCTTCGCGATGGCCTCGCTTTCGGGTGAACTCGGGACCACCGGAGCGATCCTGATCTCGCTCGTGCCCGCCCTGCTGATCGGGCTGCTGAACGGCTTTGGGATCGGCATCTGCCGGGTGCATCCCCTGATCATGACGCTTGGATCGGGGCTGATCGGCACCGGAATCCTGCTCGTCTATCAAAGGCTTGTCATCGCCACCGGATCGGCCGTCCCGGAGGCTCTGCAGTGGCTGGGAACCGGGCGAACCTGGGGTATCCCAAATTCACTGGCGCTCTTCCTGCCCTTCGCGGCGGTCATCGTCTGGGCGCAGAGCCGCAGCGGGTTCGGACGGCTCTTGTACGCGCTGGGGGCGAACGAGCGGGCGGCGAAGCTTTCGGGGGTGAGGGGGTGGCAGGTGGTGTTTGCGCTTTACACCTTGTCGGGGGTGATCGCGGGGGTGACGGGGCTGGTTTATGTGGGGCTGATCAAGGCGCCTTCGCTGTCTCTCGCAGAACCCCTCCTCCTGCCCGCCGTGGCGGCGGCGGTGATCGGGGGGACCTCGATCTTTGGCGGGCGGGGGAGTTATGCAGGGACCATCGTGGGTGCGCTTATCCTGACTGTTCTCAATACCTTGCTGACACTTCTTCAGATGCCCGAAGGGGCGCGGCGGATCTTCTTCGGGCTGGTGATCCTCGGCGTCACGGCGATCTATGTGCGGCTGACGGACGAGGGCTGAGCGGGGCGCCGGCGGCCGGGTGCGGGGGCCTGCAGGCGCTGCGTTAACCGGCGGCCAGAGACGTATGCTGAGCGTATCCTGAAAGTCTTCCAGACGGGGATACGTTCCGGTCACGGGAAGGGCGTTAATGCGGATTGCCTTCTTCTTGCCCCACCCCCACCGCCCCCCTTGCCCGGACCAGCCGCGAGAGCCACCCGGGCGGCGCCCGACCGCCCGCCCGATTGCGTTCGGGCGCGGGCGCCACCGCACCGGCGGTCTGCGAGAAGAACGGCAAGGTTGGAGGCACCACAAAGCGCGGACCAAAGCCGTCGGAGCGCCCACCCGCGGCCGGGCGCTGCTCTCTGTCGCGGAGGGTCGGCTGCAAGATTCCTTAACGGTTAACTCACCCAAAGCCACAAAATCGTATGGCATATTGCTGGCAGGTTGCTGGCACCCAGCGAACGGTGGAGTCAGGAATGGTTACCGCAGCGTTCGCAAGGGGTTGGGCAAGGTTCGGGCGGGTTTCCCCGGGCCCGGCGCGGCAGGGCGGATTCCGACCCGATTCACCCTTCCTCAACCCGCTTCCGTCCTGCCCCTCCGGTCGGCCCTCAGGCTCGCGTAAAGCACATGGTTCCGCCAGCGGCCGTTGATCTGCAGGTAGCTCTGCGCCACGCCCTCGTACTTGAAGCCCGACTTCTCCAGGACCCCGCGCGATGCCGCGTTCTCGGGCAGGCAGGCCGCCTCGACCCGGCTCAGGTCGAGCGCCGTGAAGGCGTGGTGGACGACGGCGCGGATCGCCTCGCGCATGTAGCCCCGCCGGGCGAACGGCGCGCCCACCCAATAGCCGAGCGTACCCGATTGCGCCGGCCCCCGGCGGACGTTGTCCAGCGTGATGGCGCCGACCAGCCGGTCATCCTCGCGCCGGACCAGGAACAAGGGCAGCGCGGTCCCCGCCGCCTGCGCCCGTGCCGCCCAATAAACGCGATTTGTGAAGGCCTTGCGGCTCAGGTGGTCCTCGGACCAGACGGGCTCCCAGGGATGCAGGAAGTCGCGGCTCTCGTCGCGCAGCGTGGACCAGCCCCGGAAGTCCGAATGGGCCGGAAGGCGCAGCGTCATCCGCTCGGTTTCGATCCGCACCTTGCGGCGGCCGAAGACCATCAGGCGGCAAGCCTGTCCTTGAGGTCGCCAAGGCCCGGCGCCCCGCCCACCGGCCCGTAGAGCGCCAGCGCGGTGTCGTGCTGGGAAACCAGCCGTTCGGCATAGGCCAGCACGTCGGCCCGCGTCACCGCGTCGATCTTCGCCGTCGCCTCCGCCAGGCTCGGCACCACCCCCCAGATCGAGATGTAGCGGGCCAGCCTTTCGGCCCGGCTCGACGGGCTTTCCAGCCCCATCAGCAGCCCCGCCTTCATCTGCGCCCGCGCCCGCGCCACCTCGGCATCGGTCATGTCCTCGGCCGCGCGCTTCAGTTCGTCCATCGTCAGCCGGCACAAATCCCCGATCTCGGCCTCCGAGGTGCCGGCATAAATCGTCACCATGCCGGTATCCTCGTAGCTGCCCGACTGGGCATAGATCGAATAGCAAAGCCCCCGCTCCTCGCGGACCTTCTGGAAGAGCCGCGACGACATGCCCCCGCCGATGGCGGTGGTGTAGACTTGGCTCACATAGAGGTCGGGATCGCGATATGCGGGGCCGCGGAAGCCCATGGCGAAATGCACCTGCTCCAGGTCCTTCACCTCGCGCCGCTCGCTGCCCTCCCATGCGGCCGGCTGCATGCCGTTCGGCCCGACCCGCTTCAGGCGTCCGAAAATCTCTTCGGCTTGCCGGACAATCGAGTCATGATCGACCGCCCCGGCCGCCGCGAGGATCATCTGGTCGGGCCCGTAATGCGATTTCACGAAGGCCCTCAGGTCCGTTCGACGGAAGGCAGCGACCCGCTCCGCCGGCCCCAGGATGGTGCGCCCCAGCGCCTGCCCCGGGAACGCCGCTTCCTGCAGCCAGTCGAAAATGATGTCGTCGGGCGTATCCATCGCCTGGCCGATCTCCTGCAGGATGACATGGCGCTCGACCTCGATTTCCTTCTTGTCGAAGACCGGGTTCAGCACGATGTCCGACACCACGTCGATGGCCAATGGCACGTCGTCTTCCAGCACGCGCGCGTAGTAGGCCGTCAACTCGCGGCTCGTGTAGGCGTTGATATAGCCGCCCACATCCTCGATCTCTTCGGCGATCTGCAGCGCGGTGCGCCGTTTCGTGCCCTTGAAGGCCATGTGCTCCAGGAAATGCGCGATGCCGTTTTCCTCGGGGCGCTCGTGGCGCCCGCCTGCGTTCACCCAGACCCCGACCGAGGCCGAGGCGAGACCGTCCATGCGTTCGGTGACGACCCTCAAGCCGTTCTTCAGCGTCGTGATATCCGTCACCGGGCACGCCTTTCGTCGATCAGGACCTCGATCATCCTCAGGTCGTTGGGCACCTTTGTGACCCTTTCGTGTCGCGACAGAAGCCCCGCCATGCGTTCAGGCAGCGCCGGGCGGATCCCCGCCGCCGCCTCGACCGCGTCGGGGAACTTCGCCGGATGCGCCGTGGCCAGCGTCACCATCGGCACGGCGCCGAGATGCGCCTTCGCTACCCGCACGGCCACCGCAGTGTGCGGACAGATCACCTCGCCCGTCTCCGCCAGCGTCGCGGCGATCCCGGCGCGCGTTTCGTCCTCCGACACCCGGCCCGAAGCGAAAGCCTCGCGCAGCACCGCGATCGCGCCCTGGCTGACGGTGAACCCGCCCCCGCGCTTCAGCTCACCCATCAGCGCCGCAACAGCCCGGCCGTCGCGCCCATAGGCGTCGAACAAGGCGCGCTCGAAGTTCGAGCTGACCTGAATGTCCATCGACGGGCTGATCGAAGGCGTCACGCCACCCGTGCGGTACTCGGCGCTGGTCAGGCAGCGGTGCAGGATGTCGTTCTGGTTCGTCGCCACCACCAGCTTTTCGATCGGCAACCCCATCCGCCGGGCAATGAAGCCCGCATAGATGTCGCCGAAATTGCCCGTAGGCACCGTGAAGCTGACCGCCCGACCCGGTGCCCCAAGCACCACGGCGGCGGTGAAGAAATACACCACCTGCGCCAGCACCCGCGCCCAGTTGATGCTGTTCACCCCCGCCAGCCCCACCCGGTCGCGAAAGGCGAAGTCGTTGAACATGTCCTTCAGCCGCGCCTGGCAGTCGTCGAAGTCGCCGTCCAGCGCCAGCGCATGCACATTCGCCTCGGCCGGCGTGGTCATCTGCCGCCGCTGGATGTCGCTGACCCGGCCATCGGGGAACAGGATGAAGACATCGACATTGGCAAGCCCCCGGAAGGCCTCGATCGCCGCCGACCCGGTATCGCCGCTGGTCGCGCCCACGATGGTGATCCGCCGCCCGTCCCGCGCCAGCGCGATCTGGAACATCTGCCCGATCAGCTGCATCGCGAAGTCCTTGAAGGCCAGCGTCGGCCCGTGGAACAGCTCCAGCAGGAAATGCCCGGGCGCAAGCTGCACCAGCGGCGCGCGGGCGGCGTGGCTGAACCCCGCATAGGCCTTCGCGATGGCCCCGCGAAGTTCAGCCTCGCGGAAAGCATCGCCCACGAAGGGGCGGATGACGCGGAAAGCCGCCTCTTCGTAGGGCAGACCGGCCAGCGCGGCGATCTCGCCCGCCGTCAGGACCGGCACCACCTCGGGGACGTAAAGGCCGCCGTCCCGGGCCAGACCCGTCAGCATCGCCTCGCCGAAACCCAGGACCGGGGCTTCACCCCTTGTCGATACGTAGTTCATCTGCCCGAAGTCACACCACTTTCCGCCTGATACGCCACATCAGGTAGGCTGTCATCCCCGCCCATACGGCGGCCAGCGAAAACCACGTGATCGCATATTGCCTGTGGTTGCTGGAGATACCTTCGGTGCCAACCGGCGACGGGTCGATCCCCTGCCGGTCGCCCGCGACCTCGCGCGCCACGACCAGGATCGGCTCGGTCCCCAGCGCCGCCGCCATCGCCGGCACGTCGCGCGCGAACCACAGCCCCCGCGCCATGTCCGGCGGCGGGGTGAACCCGTCGGCCTCGTCCGGCCAGTGCAGGTTGCCGGTGACCTCCAGCGCGACCGGCGGACGCGCGGCCCTTTCCTCTCCCTCCGCCACGTAGCCCCGGTCGAGCAGCACCCGCCGCCCCTGCCCGGTCTCGAACGCCGCGATGATCTCATAGCCCGCGCCCGTGTCCCTGCGCCCGGTCAGGACACGAAGCTCATCGCCCGTGGTCCGCCCGGCCACCCGCACCGGCCGAAACCGCATCGCGGGCGGGTCGGCGCCTGCCTCCACGGCCGCAGGCAGGGCCTCGGGCGGAGCCACGATCCGCGCCGCGATTTCCGCCAGAACCGCCTCTTTCCAGGCCAGCCGCTGCACCTGCCAGACGCCCAGCGCGACAAGCACCGCGCAGCCGCCGAAGCCGAGGACAAGCGGAAAAAGACCGCGCCGCATCATGCGAAGGGCGCGAGGTTGCCCCCGCGCCCCGCCAAGCCCGCCTGACAGGGGATCACGCCTCACTGACCCCAGACGTAGATCGCCGCGAACAGGAAAAGCCACACCACGTCGACGAAGTGCCAGTACCAGGCCGCCGCCTCGAAGCCGACATGCCGGTCCGGCGTGAAATGCCCAGCCCTCGCCCGCAGCATGCAGACAAACAGGAAGATCGTCCCGATGATCACATGCGCGCCGTGGAAGCCCGTCGCCATGAAGAACGACGCGCCATAGATGTTGCCGGCGAAGCCGAAGGCCGCGTGGCTGTATTCGTAGGCCTGCAGCGCAGTGAAGGCGATCCCGAGGACAACCGCCAGCGCCAGGCCGTTGACCATGTCCCGGCGGTTGTTCTCATGCGCCATCGCGTGGTGTGCCCAGGTCGCGGCGGCGCCCGAACACAGCAGGATCAGGGTATTGATGATCGGCAGGTGCCAGGGATCGAAGGTCTCGATCCCGGTGGGCGGCCAGACCCCGTCAACCGCCGGGCTTTCCGGCCCCATCGGGTAAAGCGCGTGCTTGAAGAAGGTCCAGAACCAGGCCGAGAAGAACATCACCTCGGACAGGATGAACAGGATGAACCCCAGCCGCAGCCCGATGCGTACCACCGGCGTGTGATCGCCCACCTGGCTTTCGCGGATCACCTCGGACCACCAGGCGTACATCACGTAGATGACCGCCACCGCGCCCGCCAGGAACAGGAAGGGCGTGACCTTGTGCATCCACAGGACGGCCCCGAACAACATGGTGAAGCCGCCCACCGCGCCGAGGAACGGCAGGACCGAGGGTTGCAGGATGTGGTAGTCGTGGTTCTTCGCGTGCGCCATGTCTCGTCCCTCGCCGGGGTTAGTTCGCTGGGGTCGCCGGGGGGGCGGCGATGGCCGCCTGATCCTCGGGGACCGGGGTTTCGTAGAAGGTGTAGGAAAGCGTGATCGCCCGGATCGAACCGGCCTCGGGGTCGTCCACCATCGCCGGATCGACGAAGAAGCTGACCGGCATCTGCACCCGCTCGCCCGGCTTCAGCACCTGTTCGGTGAAGCAGAAGCACTCGATCTTGGAAAAGTACCCGCCCGCCTGATCGGGTGCCACGTTGAAGCTCGCGGTGCCGCCGATCACCCGGTCGGTCGGGTTATGGGCCTCATAGAAGGCCAAAGCCGTCTCGCCGATCCTGACCGTCATCTCGCGCTGCACGGGGTGGAACTGCCACGGCATGGCGGGGTCGGTATTGGCGTCGAAGCGGATCGTCACCGTCCGGTCCAGCACCCTGTCCGACCCGGTTTCCGCGACGGCCGGGGTGCCGGCGAAGCCGGTGGTCCGGCAGAACCACGAATAGAACGGCACCGCCGCAAAGGACAGGGCACCCATCAGGGCGGCCACGCCCGCCAGCCCCAGCGCGGTCCGGCCGCTCGGCGTCACTGCGATGCCTCCGCTTTCGGAAGCTGCCCTTGGTCGAGATGCGAGATCTTCTCCACCGTCAGCCCGAAGATCAGCAGGACGAAAGCCCCCAGCACCAGCCCGAGCCCGAGATTGCGGCTCCAGCGCCGCCGGTGCAGTTCGTGTTCACGCGCGATCATCCGCCCCACCCCGCAGCCGCCCAGCCGCCGAAGCCCCAGGGGGCGAGCGCGGTCTCGGCGAGCATCGCGCCGAAGATCAGGAAAAGGTAGGTCAGCGAAAACCGGAAGAACGCCTTTTCGGCCCCATAGCCATCGGCCTCGGCCACCGCCTCCGACCGGCGCGCCAGCCGAAGGGCGCCAAGCGCGAACTGCACGCTCAGCACAACGGACACCGCAAGGCAGATCGGGCCGCCGACCGCCGTGAAGGCCAGTCCCACCGCCAGCGGGGCAAGGATCACCGCATAGGCCAGGATGTGCGCCCGCGTCGCCCTGCGGCCATGCGTGACCGTCAGCATCGGCACCCCGGCCTTCGAATAGTCGTCCTTCATGAACAGCGCCAGCGCCCAGAAATGCGGCGGCGTCCAGAGGAAGATCAGCGCCACCATCAGCAGGCTCTCAAGGCTCACGCCTCCGGTCGCCGCCGCCCAGCCGATCATCGGCGGAAGGGCACCCGCAAGGCCGCCGATCACGATGTTCTGCGGCGTCGCCCGCTTCAGCCACATCGTGTAGACGACCGCATAGAAGAAGATGGTGAATGCCAGAAGGCCCGCCGCGACCCAGTTCGCCGCGAGACCAAGCATCATCACCGAAAGGCCCGACAGCGCCAGGCCGAGGCCCAGCGCCTCGTGCCGCGCCACACGGCCCGACGGGATCGGCCGCTTCGACGTCCGGCGCATCAGCGCATCGATATCCGCCTCGTACCACATGTTCAGCGCGCCCGAAGCCCCACCGCCCAGGGCGATGAACAGGATCGAGGCGAAGGCGACGAAGGGATGCACCGTGGCGGGCGCGACAATCAGCCCCACCGCCGCGGTGAAGACCACCAGCGACATGACGCGCGGCTTCAGAAGCTGCACGAAATCGCCGAAGCCCGCGTCCGAAAGGACGGGGCTGGCGACGGGCTGGGCTGCGGCTACATCCGTCATCGGTCTTTCTTCCCGGCGGCTGGCTTGCTCGCGCCGGCGCTCAGTTCGATGCGACGCGGGTCAGGCCCGGCTCGACATAGGCCCCGGCCGTCTTGGTCTGGGCCACCCAGGCGTCATAGGCTTCCTGGCTGACCACCTTCACGGTGATCGGCATATAGGCATGGTCCTTGCCGCAAAGCTCGGAACACTGGCCGAAGAAGATGCCTTCCCGCTCCGCCTTGAACCAAAGCTCGGCGATCCGGCCCGGCACCGCGTCCTGCATCACCCCGAAGGCGGGAATCTTCCACGCGTGAATCACGTCCGCCCCGGTCACCTGCACCACGATCGTCTTGTTCACCGGCACCACCACCGCCGTGTCGGTCGCCAGCAGGAATTCGTCGGCCGAATAGCCCGCCCGCTCCAGCCGCTTGGCCATCGCCTCGTTGAAGACATAAGGCAGCGCGCCCGGGTCCAGCGCATCGTCCAGCGTCGCCGGATGCCCGATCAGGTAGCTGTCGAAGGCGATCTCGTCGGCGGGATACTCGTAGCTCCAGTACCACTGGCTGCCGGTCGCCTTGATGACGATGTCGCCTTCCGGGATTTCCTGCTGCTTGAACAGGATCGGCAGCGAGAACGCGCCGAGCACCACCAGGATCACGACCGGGATCAGCGTCCAGGTGACTTCCAGCGGCGAGTTGTGGGTGAATCGCGCCGGCGTCGGGTTCGCTTTCTCATTGTAGCGGAAGACCACGATCAGCAAGAGCACCATGACCAGGCCGACCACCGCGACGCAGAGGTAAAGCAGAACGTGGTCCAGCCACTGCTGGTCGCGGGCGAGTTCGGTCGAGGCCGGCTGGAACCCCATGCCACCGGGTTTGGGCGTCCCCACAATTTCCAGCGCCGCATCCTGGGCCATGGCGGCGGCGGCGCCCGTCAGGGCCGAAACCGCGGCGGCAAGGCCGGAGATTCTCGAGGCAAGACGCATGTCGTGTTCCCGTCGTTGTCGCGGCCTGCACCGCCGCAGCCGGGTCGCCGGACTTTCTGCCGGGCCCCGGTTGTTTCCGTGGCTCCTCAAAACATATTAGAGAGGTCCGAACAAGCAAAACCGTCGCGGCAATCCGTCGCTTCGCGTCACGCCCCGGCAGGACGGAGTCACCATGCCCGACGACCGCTTTTCTCCCTTCGATACGCTCCTCGACCGCGACCGCGCCCTGGCCATCCTGCGCGCGGCGACGCGCGGCGCCGACGACGGCGAACTCTTCCTGGAACGCCGCCGCGGCGAGGGTTTGGCCTTCGACGACGGCCGCCTCCGCTCGGCCAGCTACGAGGCGTCCGAGGGATTCGGGCTGCGCGCCGTCCGGGGCGAGGTGGCCGGCTATGCCCATTCCACCGAAATCTCGGAACGCGCGCTGACCCGCGCCGCCGAAACCGCCCGGCTCGCCGTCGGGGCCGGCGGCGGCACGCCCGCCCCCTCCCCTCCCGGCACCAACCGCCGCCTCTACGCCGATCTCGACCCCGTCGCCGACGCAAGCTTCGCCGCCAAGGTCGACACGCTTCGCGAAATCGACGCCTATGCCCGCGGGCTCGACCCGAAGGTGGTGCAGGTCTCGGCCTCGCTCGGCGCCTCGGTGCAGGAGGTCCACATCCTGCGCCCCGACGGCACGCTGGTGTCGGACACCCGCCCGATGACCCGCCTTTACGTCTCGGTCATCGCCGAAAAGGACGGCCGCCGCGAATCGGGCGGCACCGGCCAGGGCGGCCGCACCGGCCTGACCGGACTGCTCGACCCCGCGACCTGGCAGGCCGCCGTGCGCGAGGCGCTGCGCATCGCCGAGGTGAACCTGAACGCCGAAGCCGCGCCCGCCGGGGCGATGGACGTGGTCCTCGGCCCCGGCTGGCCCGGCATCCTGCTGCACGAGGCGGTGGGCCACGGGCTCGAGGGCGACTTCAACCGCAAGAAGACCTCGGCCTTCGCGGGACTGATGGGCACCCGCGTCGCGGCCCCGGGCGTCACCGTGCTTGACGACGGCACCATCCCCGACCGCCGCGGCTCGCTCACCGTCGATGACGAAGGCACGCCTTCGGCCCGCAACGTGCTGATCGAGGACGGCATCCTCGTGGGCTACATCCAGGACCGCCAGAACGCCCGCCTGATGGGCGCGAAACCCACCGGCAACGGCCGCCGCGAAAGCTTCGCCCATATCCCGATGCCCCGGATGACCAACACCTACATGCTGGGCGGAACCGACGACCCCGCAGCGATCCTCGCGGGCCTGCAGGACGGCATCTACGCCGTGGGTTTCGGCGGCGGGCAGGTGGACATCACCAACGGCAAGTTCGTCTTTTCCTGCACCGAGGCCTACCGGGTGAAGGGCGGCAAGGTCGTCGCCCCGGTCAAGGGCGCCACGCTGATCGGCGACGGCGCGACGGCGCTCAGAAACATCCGCGCCATCGGCAACGACATGGCCTTGGACCCCGGCATCGGCAACTGCGGCAAGGCGGGCCAATGGGTGCCGGTCGGCGTCGGCCAGCCGACGCTGATGATCGGCGGGCTGACGGTTGGCGGCAGCGCGGTGTGAGGAGGGGCGGCGCCGTCTGTGGCGCGGTCTGTGGCGCGGCGAGGCCGGGGCTCTGCCCAGGACCCCGGGATACCTCGGCCAAGATGAAGCTCAATGCGGCATGCAATCCCGGAAGGGGGGTAGATTTTTTTTCCGGAGCGCGGGTTTAGATGGCGAATCGTAACGACCTCTTAACCAATCCCGGCGCATGTTCCCCTTGCGAATGAGGCGAAGGCACGGGGCGTAAAGGTTTGTTCTCTTACCCCACCCCCTTAACCCCACCCACCACGGTAGACGA
>JBJXFU010000031.1:0-7474 GCA_046155885.1 Paracoccaceae bacterium | reverse complement strand
TCGCCACCGCCATCGCGAATGATCCCCGCCGCTGATAGGCCCAGGCAAAGGCCAGCCCCCCGGCAAAGGTCATCGCGGCGACGATTCCCGACCAGTACATCAGATGCGCCAGCGAAAAGACGGCGGCGTTCAGCACGATCCCCGGCCAGCCGCCCGGCAAGAGCGCGCCATAGCGGCGGAACCACAGCACGCGGAACACCAGTTCCTGCGGCAGGGCTGACAGGATCGGGTAGAAGACCATGACCAGCACGAAGAAACCCGGCCTTTCGCGGACAAAGCGCAAGGGATCGCCCGTCGTGGCCAGCGACACGGTCAGGGCCACCGCCAACGTCACGACCGCAAAGACCGCCACCGCGCGTCCGTCGATCCGCCCCTGCGCAAGTTCGCGCCAGCGAAACCCCGGCGTCCGGTGCAGGAGCCACAGGCCAAGCGCCGTCCCCGCGAACAGCGCCGGGAACATCGAGCCCGGCGGCAGGACTGCGGCAATCGCGACCGGCAGCGCCAGGAACAGCGCTGCCCACTCGGCCCAGAGTCGTCCCTGCCCCATCGTCTCCTCCGCCCTTGGCCCCCCGACATAGTCCGTCTGCCCCCGATCCGCAGCCCCCCGGGGCGCGGCAGCGCAATCCCGGCGGGCCGCAGTCCGGTCGTGCAACACCTCAACCACAGGTTCAGAAACGATGCACATGGGGCTCGGAAAGTTGCACGCGCAACGCAAGAGGCCGGGAAACCGACCCTCCGGTCAGCCGCAAAACTTGCCTAAACCGCCCAAGGGTGCGTAGAATCGCCGCAGGGAAAAGCCGCCCCGACCGATGCGCGCCTCAACGATCCGCGCGTTCGAATGCACAGCGGCACAAGAGGGGACAGGAATGACGGACTACAGCGACAAGGACAAGAAGGAGGACATGAAGATCCTCCACGGAATGGGCTATGCCCAGGAACTATCGCGCAGCATGTCGAAGTTCTCGAACTTCGCGATCTCGTTCTCGATCATCTGCATCCTTTCCGGCGGCATCAACTCCTTCGCGCAGGCGATCTCATCGGTCGGCGGCGCGGGCGCAGGGATCGGCTGGATCGTGGGCTGCGCCCTGTCGGGCATGTTCGCGCTGGCCATGGCGCAGATCGCCTCGGCCTTCCCCACGGCGGGCGGCCTTTACCATTGGGCCTCCATCCTCGGGAACCGCTTCTGGGGCTGGCTAACGGCCTGGCTGAACCTTCTGGGCCTGGTCACGGTTCTGGGGGCCATCAACATCGGCACCGCGTACTTCTTCGCGGGCACCTTCGGGGGCATGTTCGGCTTTACCGGCACCGACACGCAGGTGGTGCTGTTCGTGGCCGCGATCACCATCGGACAGGCGATCTTCAACCACATCGGCATCAAGGCGACCACCTTCCTGACCGACATCTCGGGCTACATCATCTTCGCGACCACCGCCGTTCTCGTGCTGGCCTGCCTTTACTTCGCACCCGCCATCGACATCTCGCGGCTGTGGACCTTTACCAACTACTCGGGCGAGGCGGGCGGCAACGTCTTCCCGCAGTCGGACAATGTGGGCTACCTGTTCCTGTTGTGCCTGCTGCTGCCGGTGTACACGATCACCGGCTATGACGCCTCGGCGCATACTTCGGAAGAGACCAAGAACGCCGCCACTTCGGTGCCGCGTGGCATCGTCACGGCGGTCTTCTGGTCGTCGATCGTTGGCTGGGTGATGATCTGCTCGATCACGCTGGCGATCCCCGACATGGCCGTGGCGGCAAGCCAGGGCTGGGGCATGTTCTTCGCCACGATGGACGCGATCCTGCCGGCGGGCCTGAAGACCGTGATCTATGCCGGCATCCTGATCACACAGTTCCTCTGCGGTCTGGCCACCGTGACTTCGGCCAGCCGGATGCTGTTCGCCTTCTCGCGCGATGACGGCGTGCCGTTCGCGTCGAAGGCGCTGGCCACGGTATCGCCGAAGTACCGCACGCCGGTGAATGCGATCTGGACGGCGACGGTGCTTGCCATCCTTTATGTGGTTCTGGCGATGTCGATCAAGGTTGCGGGCACCTCGATCTACGTTATCGTGGTGAACTCGACGCTGGTGTTCCTGTTCCTGTCCTTCACCATTCCTCTGGTCGCGGGCATGTTCGCCTTCGGCGGGCCGAAATGGCCGAAACCCGGTCCCTGGGCGATGAGCGAGGGCATCTACAAGCTGGTGACAGTGCTTTCGGTCGTCGGCATGGCGGTGATCCTGTTCATCGCCGTGGCACCTCCGAACGAGCGGGTGCTCTACGTCGTCGCGGGCTTCATCGTGGTGGCCCTCGTCCTCTGGGTGCTGGTCGAGAACCGCCGCTTCGAGGGCCCGCCGATCGGCGACAAGATCGCCCAGCGGCAGGCTGCCATCAAGGCCGCCGAGGTCGCGGTGGGCGAGACCTCGTGAGTTGAAACCCTGAATTCGGCCCGGGGGCGGCAATCGCCCCCGTGCTGTCGCTTGCCCAACAGAAAAACCCGCGAAAGGGACCGGGCCCGTGTCGACCGCCGCCACGCCAGAACCGTCTCTGACCACGGCCGACGGCCGCCCGCTGCGCTGGGCGCTGACGCGTGCCCAGGCCCGCTCGAAGCGCCGCGCCTTCCTGCTGGTGGCGCCGCTTCTGGCCTTCGTGCTTCTGTCCTTCGTCTTCCCGATCTTCCAGCTGCTCCGGCAGTCGGTCGAAAACCCCGATTTCGTCGAATTCCGCGACTTCGACAGCGGCATCGACCAGCCGGTGATGCAGACCCTCCGCGACTGGTTCGAGGCGAACCCGGCGGGAACCGTACCGGACGAGGCGGCCTATGCCGCGCTCGCCACCGATCTTGTCGAACTGAAGCGGCTTAAGGCCGGCGGCTCGGTCGGACAGCGGATCAATTTCGACATGGCCGGCACAAGGTCGCTGTTCACCTCAACGGTGCGGGCGGCCGACAAGCTGGCCCCGCCCTATAAGGAGGCGCTGATCGCCGTCGATCCGGAATGGGGCGACCCCAAGCTCTGGCAGGCGATGCGCGCCGCCGCGTCGGGCTTCACAATCGACTTCTACCTCGCCGCGCTCGACCGCACCCGCGACGAAAGCGGCGCCATAGGGAGCGTGCCGGAGAACCGCCAGATCTACGTCAAGCTCTACCTGCGCACCTTCGGGCTGTCGCTGGCCATCACCTGCATCTGCCTCATCCTGGCCTTTCCGGTGGCGCATCTGCTGGCGACGCTGCCGCTGCGCACCTCGAACCTGCTGATGATCATGGTGCTGCTGCCGTTCTGGACCTCGCTTCTGGTCCGCACCACGTCATGGATGGCGCTTCTGCAGGACAAGGGCGTGGTCAACAACGCGCTCGTCTCGCTGGGGATCATCGGCGAGGCAGGCCGCATCCCGATGATGTACAACACCACCGGCACCGTCGTGGCGATGACGCATATCCTTCTGCCGTTCATGATCCTGCCGCTCTATTCGGTGATGCGCACCATCCCGCCCACCTACGTCCGCGCCGCCCGCAGTCTGGGGGCCACCAGCTGGACGGCCTTCCGCCGGGTCTATCTGCCGCAGACGGTGCCGGGGATCGGGGCGGGGGCGCTACTGGTCTTCATCCTGGCGGTGGGCTACTACATCACCCCCGCGCTGGTGGGCGGCGCGACGGGGCGGCTGATCTCCAACATGATCGCCGACCACATGTCGAAAACGCTGAACTGGTCGCTGGCCGCCGCGCTGTCGGCGCTGCTGCTCGCCGCAGTGCTGATCCTCTACTGGCTCTACGACCGCATCGTCGGCATCGACAACCTGAAGCTCGGGTGACCGCGATGGCGCTTCCCGCATACGCGACCCCGCTCGAACGCCTCTGGGCCTGGACCTACCGGGCGATCTGCTGCCTGATCTTCCTGTTCCTGGTCGCGCCGATCCTTGTCGTCATCCCCCTGTCGTTCAACGCCGAGCCCTACTTCACCTTCACCGCGAAGATGCTGGCCTTCGACCCCGAGGGCTATTCGCTGCGCTGGTACGACACGCTGATGACCTTCGGCATGGTCGCCCCCGATGCGCCGCGCGACGGGGCCTGGTGGGCGGACTTCCGGACCAATTCCACATGGTTCCACGCCGCCTGGAATTCGGCCGTCATCGGCTTCTGGGCGACGATCCTGGCCACCGTCCTCGGCACCGTCGCGGCGCTCGGCCTGGCGCGGCCCGAGATGCCGTGGCGGCGGACGATCATGGCGATCCTGATCTCGCCGATGATCGTGCCGATCATCATCACCGCGACGGGGATGTTCTTCTTCTACTCCTCGGCCTGCATCGATCCCGCATCGGCGCTGGGCTCGGCGCTTTCGCCGCTGCTGTCGTCGCGGGGCTGCCTGGCGAACACCTACCTTGGCGTCATCCTTGCGCATGCGGTGCTGGGCATCCCCTTCGTCATCATCACCGTCACCGCCACGCTGGTGAGCTTCGACCATTCGCTGAACCGCGCCGCCGCGTCGCTCGGCGCGGACCCCCGCCGGACATTCTTCAAGATCACCCTGCCGCTGATCCTGCCTGGGGTGATTTCGGGGGCGCTCTTCGCCTTCGTCACCTCGTTCGACGAGGTGGTGGCGGTCCTGTTCATCGCTGGCCCGGGGCAGCAGACCATTCCCCGGCAGATGTGGAACGGGATCAGGGAGCAGATCAGCCCGGCGATCCTGTCGGTGGCGACGCTTCTGGTGGTGTTCTCGGTGGCGCTGCTGACGACGGTGGAGCTGCTCCGTCGCCGGTCCGAGCGGCTGCGGGGCGTGACGCCGCGATAGAGCGGTTTGCCGTCTTCCTGAATCGCCCCTCAATCCCTTTGCCGATCAGAGGGCGGCGCCCGACCGTTAGGGCCTCTCGCTTCCAATCGGAATCATGGCGACGCGCCCCGGGCCTGACCCGAGGCCTCGCTGTCAACGCGCGCCGCTTGGAGCGCCTGCGGTCCCGGGTCGGGCCCGGGACGGGTTATCTAGAGCGTGTCGTCGTGGTGTTGATTCGGGATTCCCAAGTCTTCCCGGCTGTGATTCTCTGCTCCTACCGGCTATGGGGGTTCAGACTGGGCAAGCCACATCCGATGGAACTGCGGATCCGGGTGATCGCCTTTGTCGAGGAAGGTCACGGGCATCGAGAGGCAGCACGGCACTTCCGGGTGTCGCCGCGCTTCGTGAACGACATGGTGATCCTCAAGCGCGAGACGGGGGGCCTTGCGCCGAAAGCCCAGGGTCATCGCGCGCCGGGGAAACTGGCCCCCTATGCCGCCTGGCTGCGGGAGCGCATCGCGGTCAAGGGCAGCCTGACGCTGGACGAGATCGTGGCCGAACTCGCGGCGGTTCACGGCCTGTCGGCGCATCGCGGCGCGGTCGGCAAATGGCTGCACCGGCTTGGCCTCGGCCATAAAAGAAACCCTGCTCGCCAGCGAAATCCTGCGCCCCGAGGTGGCCGAGCGGCGCAAGGACTGGGTCGAAGCCTTCCAGCCTGACATGTCCAACATGCTGGAAAGGCTGGTCTTCATCGACGAAACAAGCCTGAAGACCAACCTCGTCAAGACCACCGGCTGGGCCCCCGTCGGCCAACGCCTGATCGACCACGCTCCGTTCGGGCACTGGCACACCCAGACCTTCATCGCGGGCCTGGCGCAGGACGGGCTGATCGCCCCCTGGGTCCTGGACGGCGCGATGAACCGCGCCAGTTTCGACACCCACATCGAACGCATCCTCGCCCCGGCGCTCAGGCCCGGACAGATCATCGTGGCCGACAACCTGTCGTCCCACAAGTCGGCCCGCGCAATCGACCTGCTGCACGCCCAAGGCAACACCCTGATCTTCCTGCCGCCCTACTCGCCCGACCTGAACCCCATCGAAATGGCCTTCTCCAAGCTCAAGACCCTGATCCGAAAGGTCGCCGCAAGAACCTACGATGCCCTCTGGAAACAGGTCGGCAAAGTCTGCGACCTCTTCCTTCCGCAGGAATGCAAAAACTACTTCAGGGCCGCAGGATATGGTCCGGATTAAAGGCGACTTGCTCTAGCGCCCGCCGTAGCCCAGCCGGACCGCCGCCCAGACGGCCACCCAGGCGGCGGCCCCGGTCAGGACGCCGCCCCAGAGCGTGTCGGTGACGGCCATCCCCCAGGTCCAGTCGGCGAGAAGCGCGAGCGCGGTGAACTCGAAGGTCCCGTAGGCGGTCAGTCCGAGGACCCCGCCCATCAAGGCCGCCTGCCCGGCCGACCCCGCCCGGAGCGCTGGGCGGGTGACGAGCGCGGTGAGGCCGGCGATGTAGCCCGCGTAGAAGATCAGCGCCGGCAGGGCGCGGGGGGTGCCGAGCATCAGGTGCCCGATCTGCGACCGGAAGAAGGGGGCCATGAAGGCCGTCAGCATGACCGCGTCGAGGACGGCGAGGGTCAGCGCGGCGGCGAGGAAAAGGATCGGGACGGGCATCGGGGCGGGCTCCCTGGCCCGGGCAATGATAGGTCGGAACGGGGCCCCGGAAAGGGCCGCCGGGCAAAATGTCCCACGGTGGGACAAGCTGACGGGCGTGCAATCGCAAGGGGATACAAGCGCCGTCAGGCAAGTCTTTACGGGTTTCAGCCGCCGCCAACGGCTCACCTGGGGGCAGCCCGTCTGCGCCGGGTGGCCCGGGACAGGCCCCTATCTGCAGGGTTCAGCCGGCCGACGGGTCTTTCGGCACGACCGCGGGGGCGGGCGCATCGGCGGCGGGCTTTGTCGCGGCGGCGCCGGAGGACAGGCGGTCGGCCTTGGGCGGGGTCGGGCGCTGCGGTTCGCGGGCGACGCGTTCTAGGTCGCGGAAGGACATGGGGCGGGCCTTTCAGGGGCGGCCGGGGTCGGCGGCCCTCTGTTCGCATATGGGCCTTCCGGGGCGGGGGCGCAACCGGAAAGGGGTTTATTTTCAGGGATTTGTTCAGAGCCGTTGGGGCAAGGGCGGCGGCGCCCGGCCAACCGGGGTTGCGGGGCCATCCGGAACGTATCCTGAGCGTATCCTGAGCGTGGAGACGTCCTGGCGCCTCTCGCGTCGTTCACCCGGGTCCGGCGAGCCAGGTCCGGGTGGTCGCCGGGGGGCACCGGGCAACGAACGCTTAACCATGATCGCGGCATCGTCGCGCCCATGTCCCGCTATCTCCGCCCGCGCGTTCCCGGAGCACAGGTCTTCTTCACCGTGGCCTTGGCCGACCGGGGGTCGGAGCTACTGCTGCGCGAGGCCGAACTCCTCCGGCAGGCGGTGCGCGCGGTGCGGGCGAAGCGGCCGTTCGGCATCGACGCCTGGGTGGTGTTGCCCGACCACATGCATTGCGTCTGGCGGCTGCCGGAGGAGGACGCGGATTACTCGACAAGGATGGCGTCCATCAAGGCGCAGTTCTGGATGGCGCTGCGTAGGTCGGGCTTCAGCCCGACTCCCCCCTCAACCCCTTACGGCGCGATCGGGGGGCGGCGGAGAGTCGGGCTGAAGCCCGACCTACGGGGGG
>JBJXFU010000023.1:0-13415 GCA_046155885.1 Paracoccaceae bacterium | reverse complement strand
CCCCCCCCCCCCCCCCCCCCCCCCCCCCCCCCCCCCCCCCCCCCCCCCCCCCCCCCCCCCCCCCCCCCCCCCCCCCCCCCCCCCCCCCCCCCCCCCCCCCGCGTCACCTGTTCACCCGCGCACGGATCGCCGCGATGTCGTCGCCCATCACGCCATGCCCCGCGCCGGGGTAAAGCTTCGTCTCGACCGAAGCCCCCAGTCCCTTGAGCACGGCGGCGCTTTCGCCCACCCGCGCCAGAGGAATGTGCGGGTCGCGTTCGTGGCAGGAAAGCCAGACATCCGACCCCGCCCGTGCGCCCGGGTAGGCGAAACGCTTCGGCATGTGACCGTAAAGTGCCTTGGACGGCCCGCCCTCGGCATCGCCCGTGCCGACAAGCCCGCCCGACATCGCGATCGCTCCCGCCAGCCCCTCGCCATCCCGCGCGAAAGCTTCGAGCGCGAGGCAGGCGCCCTGGCTGAAGCCCAGAAGCCAGATGCTCTGGCGGGCCAGCCCCTCGCCCTGCAGCGCCGCCACGGCGTCGCGCACTGCCGCGAGCCCGCACCGGACGAAGGGCTCCATCGCCGCCGAGGGGGCGAGAAAGCTGGTGGGCCACCTGGTGTTCCCCTCCGCCTCGGGGGCGATCAGCGCCGCGTCGGGGATCGCGGCGCGAAGGGCGAGCGACAGGATGTCGGCCGCCGACCCGCCGCGCCCGTGCAGCATGACGAGGCCGGCCTTCGCCCGCCCCGGCGACGGGCCGCCCCGGAGGGCGGTCACGGCACGCCCGGCGAAACGCGGAGCGGCGGCAGGACGCGCTCGATCCGCTCGCGGATCGCCTCGTACTGTGCGGGCAGCTTCAGCGCGGTGCCGAGGGTTTCGACGGGTTCGTCCACCGAAAAGCCCGGCGGATCGGTGGCGATCTCGAAAAGTACCCCGCCGGGTTCGCGGAAGTATATGGAATGAAAGTAATTCCTGTCCATCACCGGCGAAACCTGCAGGCCCGCCGAAAGGACCCGTTCGCGCCATTCGAGCTGCGCCGCGTCGCTCTCGGCGCGGAAGGCGATGTGGTGGATCGTCCCCGCGCCCTGCCGCCCGCTGACCCGCGCGTCCGACCGGATCAGGTCGATGACCCGCCCGCGCGCGTTGCCCGGGGCGGCGAGCCTGAGGCGCGTGACCCCTTCCGAAGTCTCCTCGCCCTTGGCGGCATAGCCGAACAGATCCGTCAGCACCCGCGCGGTACGCTGCGGGTCGGCTTCCCAGAGCGTCACCGAATGGAACCCGTCGAGCGCGGCGCCGGAGCCGGGCCGGTCCGTCTCGATCAGTTCCACCACCGCCCCGTCGGGATCGCGGAGCGAGATCAGGCGTTCGCCGAAGCGTTCCTCGGGTCCGCCGAATTCGCGGCCCTCCAGCGCCACGCGCTCGATCCAGGCATCGAAGCCGCCCTTCGGCACGGCATAGGCATGCGCCGAGGCCATGCCGGGGCCGGGCCGGCCGGGGCCGGCGTCGATGAAGGGGAAGAAGGTCATGATGGTGCCGGGCGATCCGGTGCGGTCGCCGTAGTAGAGGTGCCAGGTATCGGGCGCGTCGAAGTTGACGGTGCGCTTCACCAGGCGCTGGTCGAGCACTTCGGTGTAGAAGCTCACGTTGTCCTGCGGCGGGCCGGAAATGGCCGTGACGTGGTGGATGCCGGGGATGGTCGTCGCCATGATCGTGTCTCCGCGATGCCGGGCGGCGCGGCGCGCCTGCCGTCTGCCTGCCCGCTTCGTTCCTTCGCGCAAGATGGGGGCAGGGCGGGGCGGCGTCGACTCCGGATTTCGCGGCGAAGGCTGTGCGCGGATGCGCAACAGGGCCGGGCGGGATGCGGGGGGCGTGAACAGGCGCGGTGCGCGGGGCGTTTCCGGCAGCTTCCCGCCGCCCCGGTCACGCCGCGCCCGAACGGCGGTCGCCGGGTTCCGCCTGTTCCCGGCCCAGCCGCAGTGGCAATCGGCCGCGCGCTCTGGCAGGTTCGGGTCGCCGCCTGCGACAGGACCCCGCCATGCCCGCCGTCACCCGCGCCCCGGCCTTCGCAAATCCGCCCGTCCCCTCCGGTGACAGGGCGGGGGGCGGCGGTTGCGCATGACCCGGTCGCCGCTTTCCCGGTTCGTCGGCCGTGTCGCCGGCGCTTTCGGCCGCCGGTCGGGGGTGGCGCCGGGGATGGGGCTTTTCGCGGAACTGCCGGGCGAGGGGCAGGGCGGGGGGCCGATCTGGGCGGTCGGCGACGTGCACGGGTGCCTGTCGCTTTACCGCGAGATCGAGGACCGGATCGCCGCCGAGGCGCGGGCGACCGGATTGGTGCAGCGCGTGGTGCTTCTGGGCGACGTGATCGACCGGGGGCCCGAGGTCAGGGGGGTGCTCGGCCACCTGATGTCGGCCCCCCCGGACGGGATCCTGCGCGCCTGTCTTCTGGGCAACCACGAGGACATGCTGCTGCGCTTCCTGGCTCGTCCGCGCGAGTACCGGGCCTGGCTGAGCTTCGGCGGATGGCCGACGCTCGGTTCCTATGGCATCGTCCCCGATCCGGGGGGCGGCGCGCCGGATGTCGCCCGGCTGGCGGCGAATCTGAAGGCGGCGATGGGGGCGGAGACGATCGCGTTCCTGAAGGCGCTGCCGCCCGGTCTTCTGTCCGGCCCCTTCGTGCTGGCCCATGCCGGGGTGGCTCCGCAGACCCCGCTTGCGCGGCAGACGCGCGCCGATCTGATCTGGACGCGACATGGCGAGATCGGCGACCTTCTTCCTCCTCCGGACCTCGGGGAGCGGATCGTGGTGCATGGCCATACCCCGGTCGAAGAGCCGGTCCGCGAAGGTTGGCGGATCAACATCGACACCGGCGCCTTCGCCACCGGGAGGCTGACCGCCGTTCGGCTGGTTCCGGGCGAGCCGCCGCGGTTCCTGACCACGGGGGCGCCATGAACCCCTTTCGCGGCATCGCGCTGAAGCTCGGTTCGGTGGCGGTCTTCGTGGCGATGGCGTCGCTGATCAAATCGGCGTCGGGCGTGGTGCCGCCGGGCGAGGCGGTGTTCTTCCGTTCCGCCTTCGCGGCGCCGGTGATCCTGGTCTGGCTTGCATCGACCGGCGGCCTTGGGTCGGGGCTGCGCACCGCAAACCCGCTGGGGCACTTCTGGCGCGGGCTGATGGGGACCCTGGGGATGGGCTTGGGCTTCGCCGGGCTGGGGCTGCTGCCGCTGCCGGAGGTGACGGCGCTGGGCTATGCGGCGCCGCTGCTGAGCGTGATCTTCGCGGCGATGTTCCTGGGCGAGCGGGTCAGGGCCTTCCGCATCATCGCCGTGGGTGTCGGGCTGGCCGGCGTGATCGTGGTGCTTTCGCCCCGGCTCACCGCCTTCTCGGCGGGCGGGGTGGGGGCGGCGGAGGCGCTGGGGGCGATGGTGGTGCTGACCGGGGCGGTCTTCGCGGCCCTGGCGCAGGTCTTCGTGCGGAAGCTGGTGGCGGAGGAAACGACAAGTTCCATCGTCTTCTGGTTTTCCATCACCTCGGCGCTTCTTGGGCTTCTCACGTTGCCCTTCGGCTGGGCGATGCCGGACCCCTGGACGGCGGCGAAGCTGGTCATGGCGGGGCTTCTGGGCGGGGTGGGGCAGATACTGCTGACCTCGTCCTACCGGCATGCAGATACCTCGGTGCTGGCCCCGTTCGACTATGCCTCGATGCTGCTCGCGATCGGGGTGGGGTTCTTCGTCTTCGGCGAGGCGCCGACCTGGGTGGTGCTGGCGGGGGCCGCGTTGATTGTGGCGGCGGGGTGCCTGATCATCTGGCGCGAGCGGCAGCTTGGATTGGAGCGGGCGCGGCAGCGGGAGTCGATGACGCCGTGAGGGGCGGCGGGGCCGGGCGCGCCCGGGGCGGCGCGTCAGACCTCGACCCAGATTGTCACCGGGCCGTGGTTGACCAGCGCCACGTCCATATCGGCGCCGAATTCGCCGGTGGCGACCGGGATGCCCTTGGCGCGGAGGACTTCCGCGAAGGCCTCGTAAAGCCGGCGCCCCTCGTCCGGCGGGGCGGCCTGCGAAAAACCGGGGCGGTTGCCGCGCGAGGTGTCGGCGGCGAGGGTGAACTGGCTGACGACCAGCGCCGCGCCGCCGGTGTCGAGGAGCGAGAGGTTCATCTTGCCGAGCCCGTCGCGGAAGATGCGGAGCTTTGCGATCTTTGCGGCGAGTAGGGCGGGTTTGTCGTTGGTGTCGCCCTGCATGGCGCAGACAAGGATCATCAGGCCGGGGCCGATTTCGCCTAAGCACCTGCCCGCGACCGAGACCGAGGCCGAGGAGACGCGCTGGACGAGGGCGCGCATCAGGCGAGCCCGATCATTGAAGCTCGTGCGACCAGGGCGGGTCGGCCCCGGGCCGCGCAACGGTGACGGCGGCGGCGCGGGTGCCGAGGGTGAGGGCGCGGTCGAGCGCCTCGGGCGACAGGCCCGAAACCCCCGCCATGCTCAGAAGCCCGTCGCGGTGAAGCGAGGTGAGCACGCCCGCGTTGAAGGTGTCGCCCGCGCCGACGGTATCGGCGACGGTCACCTTCACCGCCGGGATGAAGCGGTCATGGGTCGCGGTGACGGCGCGCGCCCCCTTGGCGCCTTCGGTGATGAAGACGACCTTCGGGCCCCGCGCGATCAGCCGGCGCGCGAAGCCCAGGTGATCGGACTGGCCGAAGACCATGACGATTTCCTCGTCCGCCAGTTTCACGATGTCGGCCGCCGCCATCATCCGGTCCACCCGCGCCATGTAGCGCGCCCGTGTTCCGGGGTTCAGCGCCTCTTGCGCGTCGACGAAAAGCGCGCGGAAGTTAGGGTCGATCATCGTCGGACGGCGGGCGCGTTCGCGCAGCTGAAGCGCTTCGTAGGCCGAGGCGGCGGGGTCGTTGACGAGCGAGATGCCGCCGAAGAAGAGCGCCTGCACCTTGCCGGGCAGGGATGGGAGGTCGACCGCCGCGAGCATGCGCCCGGCCGTCATCTCGTCGTAGAAGGCATAGGTGGCGTGGCCGTCGGCCAGGGTGACGAAGGCGATGGTGGTGGGCCGACCGGAACGCAAAGCGAGGGTCGTGTCGACCTTCGAGGCTGCGAGGGTATCGACGAGGAGCCTTCCGAAGAGGTCGGTCGAGAGGCCCGAGAAGAAGCCCGAGGTCACCCCGAGACGGCCGAGCGCAATGGCGGTGTTGAAGACGGCGCCGCCGGCATAGGGCGCGAAGGCGGCCTCGCCGCCGGTGGTCTGGCGCGGCAGCATGTCGATCAGCGCCTCGCCGCAGCTCAGGATCATACGCGTCTTCCTCCGGTTCGGCGCGACCTTAGTCCGCGCATCCGAGGGAGCGCAACTGGCCGGGGCGCGGTGTCAGGCGGGAGTTGTGGCGTGGAGGTATCGGCGTGGCGGGAATCGGCTGGCCGGTCAGGGTCGTTGACGCAGGTCAATGCGCCGGAGGGCCGATTTGGCGCGAGAATTCAGGCGTGATCGTAACCCCATGACAGGAGGTCGAAATGGTGGAGAAATCATCCGCTACGTCGTTCTGGCCATCGATTTATGAACCCTTCCGCGCCTTCGGGACGCGGCTTGCCGACTGGATCGCGCCGGCGTCGGAAGCGTCGTCCGATGACGGCGGCTACCGGATCGCGGTCGAGATACCGGGCGTCGCCGAAAAGGACATCAACGTGACCGTGAACGAAGGCGTGGTCACCGTGAAGGGCGAGAAGCGGTCGGAGCGCGAGGAAAAGGGCGATACGTGGTACTTCAGCGAACGCCAGTTCGGGAGCTTCTGCCGCAGTTTCCGGCTGCCCGCCGATGCCGACGGGGCGAAGCTTGCCGCGCGTCTCAAGGACGGAGTGCTGACGCTGACCGCGCCCAAGATCACACCTGAGGCGTCCGGCAAGATGCGGAAGGTCGAGATCGGGCGGGCCTGAGCCGGGTTCGCGGCGCCCCCGCCCGGCTTAGCCGGGCGGGGCGATCGTGGCGAGCAGGCGCTCGAAGGGCTTCACGCCCACGACGAAGGCCCCGCGCTGCGGGCGGTTCAGATCCATCAGGAAGGTCAGCGCGAGGACAAGCGAAAATGCGAGGACCAGGATCGCTGAGCGGCGGCGGTGGTTCGCCGCGCCGAAGCTCCAGCCGATGAATCCCAATGCGACGCAGCCGAGGAAGACGAGCAGGAACATCACCGTCGGCGGCAGGTGGTTCTCGTAGGATGAGAGGCGCTTCTCACTGAGGTCGATCAGGTCGTTCGCCGCGGAAACGGTGAGCGAGATCACCGCCGGGTTGGCGGCCGCCGCCGCAGCGCCTTCGACATCGGACCAGACCTTGGCGAGGATGCGGTCGCTTTCCTGCTGGGCGGCGCCGATCCGTTCGGCCGCGCCTTCGCCGGATGCGAAGTCGATCCGCGTCTTCGTATAGGCGACCAGGGTGGCGCGAAGATCGTCACGTGTCCCTGAATCGAGAAGCCCGGCGCGCAGCCACAGCGTTCCGATCGCGTTCGCCTCCTCGACGACGAATTGGTGGCGGTCGTCCCACCGTGCGACAGCCATCGACATGGTGAAACCCAGAAGCAGGCCGAGAATGCCCAGCATCGCCGCGCCGACGCCGTTCATGAGGGTGCGCAGGCCGTCGTTTTCGCCGCCGGCCCGCAGGCCGAGGCGAAGGCCCAGTTCGGCGGCCGCCGCGAAGGCGAGGAACGTGAGGAACGCGAGGAGCCGGAAATCGACCCGGTAGAGGAGATCGTCCATTCCCGTCACCGCCCGCCCCTCAGTTTCCGATCTGCACGGACCAGCCGCCGGCGGCATTCTGCAGCCAACCGTTGCGCTGCGCCACATAGAGGGCGCCGCCCGCCAGAAGAAGCGCGAGGAGGGCGGCGAAGGCGATCTTCACCACCGACCAGGGGCGCTCGCCCTGCACCTTGCCGGTCTGGCCGTTGACGACGAAGCGGAAGCTTTTCCCGCGGAACTTGTAGGCGGCGAGCCAGACCGGCAGCAGGATGTGCTTGAAGGTGACGCCCGAAAGGGTGGTGTCGATCCGGTCGATATCCTGCCGGTCGCCGCCGATGTCAAAGCGCACGTCGCGTTCGATGGTCGCGTCCATGATCGCGCGCGCCTCGGCCATGCCGTCGGTCAGCGAGACGGTGTAGCCCTCGGCCCGGAAGCCGGCGAGGAATTCGGGGCTGTAGGGGCGGAGGGACGCGAGGTCCCAGGGGGCGAGCGCGTCGGTGTGGGATTTCGGCAGCGAGCGCGAGGCGAGGACGAGCACGTCGTCGAAGAAGCGGGCAACCTGGCCCGATACCGGGGTCCAGCGGATGCGGGCGACCTGGCGGGTTTCGGTGCGCGAGCGGCCCTGGGCGTCGCGGACAGTGACGCGTTCGGTTTCGTAGTAGACGGTGCCGCGCCGGCCGGAATAGGCGGACTTCGTGTCGGCGTCGTAGGTCCAGAAGGGGACGTAGATTCCCTGCATCGCGCGGCCCTTGCGGGCGTAGTCGAGAAGGCCGGATGGCGCGAACCAGAGGCCGCCGAGCCAGCGCGCCATCGCCACCCGCGCCTCGGCTTCGGTCAGGGCGAAGGGGGCGAGGCCCTTCGGCTTGATGTGGCGCGAGGCGCCGGTGTCGGTGACGACCGGCGTGGCGCAGAAGGGGCACTGGGCGGCGTGGACGGCGCGGTCGAAGTCGAACTCCGCCCCGCAGTTGGGGCATTTGGTGTAGCGGGTGGTCTCCACCTCGCTGTCGGGAAGCGAGGCTTCGACGCCTTCGCGGAAGTCGGTTTCGCCGATGCCGCCCTGTCGCGGTGAGACGCCCTTCAGGGGTTCCGAGAAGCCGCAGTGGTCGCAGACGAGCTTCCCGTCATTCGGCGAGAAACGGAGATCGGCGCCGCATTGCGGGCAGGGGAAGCGGTGGTCGCCGGGGACCGCGGTCTCGGCTGGCGTGGGGGCCTCGGATGGCACGTGCCGCCCCCGGTCAGGACGAAGCGGAACCCGGGGCGGCGGGCGGGACCGGCGGCGGGGGCGGGGGCGCGACGGTGAAGAGCTGGGCGAGTTCGGCGATGTCGCCTGCGGCTTTCCAGCCGTCCTGGCCGGGCGTCCAGACCGGCGTGTCGCGCAGGAGGCCGCCTTCCGCGACCATGCGGCCGAGGTGACCGCGTCCGTAGGGGCCGGTGGTCTGGCCGGCGACGGCCACGTGCCAGACCTTTTCGACGGGGGGCGGGGGCGGTGTCTGAGTGGCGGGGGCGGCACCAGGAGCGGCGCCCCAGGGGCCTTGCATTCCCATCTGCGCGCCGATCCCCATGCCAAGGCCCGCGCCGACCGATGCCCCCATCGCCGCGCCGGCGGCACCGCCGGGCTGGCCCATCGCCTCGGCGGCGTTCCACTGCATGTAGCGGTTCAGGTCGCCCGCGACACCCATCGAGGTGCGCTTGTCCAGCGCGGCCTCGACCGCTTCGGGCAGAGAGATGTTCTCGACGTAGAACTCGGGGACGGAAAGGCCGTAGGCCGCGACGGCGGGTTCGATGGCCTTGGCGACCAGTTTGCCGAAGTCGCCGAGGTTTCCGGCCATGTCGAGCACGGGGATGTTTGCGGTCGAGATGACGCGGCTGAATTCCTGGATAACGATGGAGCGGATCTGGAAGGCGATTTCGTCGGCGGTGAATTCGCCGTCGGTGCCGACGATTTCGCGCATGAACTTCGCGGGGTCGGCGACGCGCATCGTGTAGGTGCCGAAGGCGCGCAGACGCAGCGGGCCGAATTCCGCGTCGCGCATCATGATGGGGTTCTTGGTGCCCCATTTCTGATCGGTGAAGCGGGTGGTGTTGACGAAATAGACCTCGGCCTTGAAGGGTGACTGGAAGCCGTGATCCCAGTGCTGGAGCGTCGTCAGCACCGGCATGTTGTTGGTCTCAAGCAGGTAGAGGCCGGGGGTGAAAACGTCGGCGATCACGCCTTCGTTGACGAAGACGGCCGCCTGGCCTTCGCGCACCGTGAGCTTGGCGCCGTACTTGATCGCGTGGCCTTCGCGTTCGAAGCGCCAGACCATCGTGTCGCGGGTGTCATCGGTCCAGTGGATGACGTCGATGAATTCGCCGGTGAGGAAATCGAGGATGCCCATGAGGTGTGTCCTTCCTTGCTAGCCCTGTCCCGGGCCGACCAGTTGAACCGCGATCGTCTCGACCAGGGGGCGCGCGTCGTCGGGCGTCATGCCGAGCTTCAGGCGGGGATCATAGAGCATACGGAGCAGCATTTCGTCCTGCCGCGTCAGCAGTGCGAATTCCTCGTCGTCGTTGAAGATCGAGGGCCGGGCCGAGGGGCTGTCGTTCACCAGGCCGAGGCCCTGGGCGAGTTCCTCGTGGATGCAGGAGAGCCTGAGGAGGTCGGGGTGTTCGCCCCGGATCACGGCGATGGCGCGGCTGTAGGCGGCGGATTTTCCGGAGGAGAACGAAAAAACGGTGCAGTAGGTTTCGGGCGCCATGTTCACCACGGCCGCGACCGCGGCCGGATCGACGCCCCTGACGAGCGCTCTGAGCCGGGGGCCGACGGTGCGGCGTTCGTCTTCGTTGAGGACAAGGACGGTGAAGTTCGGGTCCGCCGCACCGACCGCGATGGGCAGCCCGGTCAGCCGCGAAAGACGTGCAGCATAGGCAGTGACCGAGCCGCGATCCTTCAGGCGCTGGGCGTCCGGCACCGAGGCGCCGAATTCGACCGACATGCGGATGGGCCCGTCCCAGCGGCGCAGGCGGCTTTCCGAGGCGGCGGGGACGAGGACGCCGCGTTCCGAGACGTATTCGTCGAACAGCGCGATGCGGATGAAGTTTTCGGCCAGCTGGCGGTCGGTGAAGGGCGTGTCGCGGGCGCCGCCGTCGGTGCGCAGCAGCCCCTGCGACAGAAGGTTCGTCTGCACCCCGGCATAGTAGGCCCGCACCGCCTCGCTTTCGGGCGAGGGCGGGGTGGCGGGCGTGGGCGAGGGCAGAACCGGGCCGGAAGCTGGCGCCCCCGCGCCAGGCAGGAACGGCTCGCAGGCCGGCAGCAGCGCGGCGAGGGCGAGTGCCGAAAGCAGGGGGGCGCGGAGGCGCGGGATCATCGCGGGATAGCCGGCCCTCAGGCCGTGGCCCCCCCTTGCACCGTCTTCGCCCGCGCCGAGGCGAGCGTCGATCTGAGGTCGGATTCGAGCTTGGTCAGGTCGGCCTCGGCCGCCGCGCGCTTTGTCCGCCCTTCATCGGCGATGCGGAGCGAATCCTCGATGGTGGCGATCAGCGTGGCGTTCGCGGCCTTCACCGTCTCGATGTCGAAGGCGCCGCGTTCCATTTCGGTGCGGACGGCGGCGTTGGCGGTGCGGAGGTTTTCCGCATTGGACTTCAAGAGGTCGTTGGTCAGGTCGGTGGCCTCGCGCACTGCGCCCGCCGCTTCGGCCGAGCGCTGGATCGTCACCGCCTGGGCGAGCTGGGTTTCCCACAAGGGCACGGTGTTGACGATGGCCGAGTTGATCTTGGTGACCAGGCTCTTGTCGTTCTCCTGGACGAGTCGGATCGAGGGCAGCGACTGCATCGTCACTTGGCGGGTCAGGCGGAGGTCGTGGACGCGGCGTTCCAGATCGTCGCGGGCGGCGCGGAGGTCGCGAAGTTCCTGCGCCTTCAGGACTTTTTCGGATTCGGCCGCGGCGTTCATCGCGGCTTCGCGGGCGGGAACGTCCTTGGCGTCGATATCGGCCAGCTTCGCCTCGCCTGCGGCGATGTAGAGGGCGAGCTCGTCGTAGAAGGCGAGGGTCTTCTGGTAGAGGACGTCAAGCGAGCGGATGTCCTTCAGGAGGATGTGTTCGTGGCTGAGAAGTTCGTCGGTGATGCGGTCGATCTGGCCCTGCACCTCTTCGAACTTCGCGACGAATTCGGCGAAGGGGGCGGCGCGGCCGAGGAGGCGTTCCCACCAGCTCGATTCGCGGCGCAGGTCGAGTTCCTCGGCCGAGAAGCCGCGCAGCGTGGTGACGATCTTGCGCAGCGCGTCGCCGGCCGGGCCCACGTCCTTGTTGCGGACATCGGCGAGCATGGACTGGCTGATTTCCGAAAGGCCGGACTGCGCGGTGGAGCCGAAGTTGACGATCGAGCCGGTGTCGGTCAGGTCAAGCTCGGCCATGCGCTTGCGGATCTGGTCGGCAAGCGGCGCGGGGGCGGTGGCGAGGGGGACGATTTCGGCCTGTGGGACGGGCAGGAGGTTGCCGGCCGCCTGCATCGCTTCCTGGGCGGCGGCTTCGGCCCGGGCGCGGATTTCTTCGGTCATTTCATGTCACCTTTCGTCATTGGTCCTGTACAAGCCCTTCGCGCCTCAGCCGGTCGCGGAGGACGCCGATTTCGATGTCGAGATCGGTGCGGTTGTCTTCAAGGAGCGCCGTTGTGCGGGCGGCGAAAGTCGTCTCGAGCTCGCCGAGGAGCGTTTCGAAATCGGTGCGCGCCTTGGGGTCCTGCGCGCGGGCCCAGAGGTCGGCGAACTTCTTCGCCGCGTCGCGCGCGCCGGTGACGTAGACGACCAGGAATCGGCGGGCGGCGGTGAGGTCGCGGGGGTCCTCCTCGACGGTGCGGCACATCCTGCGGGCGGCGTCCGAAAAGCGCTTGACGCGGGCGATCAATGCGGGGTCGCCGGCGCGGCCGACGGCGGCGCGCATCTCGGAGAGCCGCGCCTCGGCTTCGTCGACGACGCGGGCGACGCGGTCGCGTTCGAAGGGGTCGATGCCTTCGGCGCCCTTGTCGCGCAGGGGATCGGCGCCGAAGGCGAGGAGGTGGAGGAGGCCGCCCGCGAGGGCCAGAGCGATCGTGGCGGGCAGGCCGCCGGCATGGCCGAGGGTGCCGAGGAAGAGGCCAAGGGCCGTCAGCGCGGTGGCGAAGAGCTTGCGCGGGATCGCCGGGCGGCGGGCGGCGGGGCGGGCGTCGTAGGCGGCGGCGGCGCGTTCGCCTTCGCCGGTGAGCCAGGCGGCGGCAAGCAGGACCGCAGCGGCGGCGAGGTCATGGGGAAGGTGGGCGGGCGGGCCGGCAAGGGCCGACCAAGCGAAGGGCAGGGCGGCGGCGGCGAGGAGGGCGGCGCGGCGGGTGGCGGTGCGGGTGCGGGTGGCGGCGAGGGCGTCGGGCTCTTTCGCCGCGCCGGGGCTGAAGGGGCCGCCGTATCGTTCCGCCATCGCGCCGCTCCGCCTCAGCCGAGCCCGGAGAGGGCGGCGTAGAGGGTGAGCGCCAGAAGCGCCACAAAAGCCAGCGACTGCGTACCCGATCCGGTCATCCGGCCCCCCTTACCAACCCGCGCCCCCCGTACGACGCCAGCGAGAGTGGCACGGGGGAAACGATAATTGAAGCCGAAACCGGATTTGTGACGAAGTGTCAACATCCGCGGGGGTCAGGGCCGGGTTGCCGGGGCGGGGAGGGCGGGCTTCGGTGCCGGTTCGGGCCGGGGCGGCGGGAGAGAGGCGGTTAACGGGCGTTACGCACGGCGAAAACCCTTCGGCGATGGCCGCCGGATGACGAGGCCGGGGGGACGCCCTAGGTGCCGCCGCAAGCCCTTGCGGACGCTGCATTAACCGCCGGCTTGCGCACCGTTCGCAGGGGGCCAGCAACCGCCCAGCACTATGCCAGCAACCTGCCATACGATCGTATGGCTTTGGGTGAATTAACCGTTAACCTCGAATCACCAGGGCGCGGCCCCGGCAACTCGCGTGGCGGGGGAGCCCGGGGCGATGCCGGGAAGGGATATCCTGCCCTGAAGCGGGATGAGGCCGACCTGAAAGAGCCCCCGTTTCCGGCATGATGGGACGACCTGCCAGTGACAGGTCGCCCATGCCGGCCGCGTGAAGGCGCAAGGCGCAGGAGGCGGGGGAAGCGGTGCGTTGACGCGCGCCCTTCGGGGTGGCATCCGCCCGCCGCAGGCAATGGTGTACGCCGGGAGATCGCTTCGGCGGAGCGATTTCAGTGAAGAACGCCGCCCGCAGTACGCGCGGCCGAAAACGCGGCTCGAAACGCCAACGTCGTCTCGGGCGGCCATTCGGCGGCCGGGGCAATTCTGACGGACGCAATCCTGCCTTTGAGGGGTTTGCGTTCTTCCTGAATCGCCCTTCAATCCCCCCGGGGCAACAGAGGGCGGCACCCGGCCGCGGGGGGGCGCCCCGAGGGTGTCGGTCCGCGCTTTATGGTGCCTCCAACCCTGCCGGTGTTCCCGCAGACTGGCTTTGCGGTGGCGCCCGCCCCCGAACGCAAATGGGGAGGGGCGGTCGGGCGCCGCCCGGGTGGCTCTCGCGGCTGTTCCGGGCAAGGGGGACGGTGGCGCCTCAAGGGGGGAGGGGATAGTCCGACTTAGGGAACGTCTGATCAACGGCTTGGGCTGCGCCGAGCTGACCGTTTAACGGCGACACGTCCCGCTCGATCTTGGATTTCTGACCGATTTCGCGGGTTTCGTGCCGCCCTTGCGGCGGCATGGCC